>CALCPB010000205.1 GCA_937897665.1 uncultured Halomicronema sp.
GGTTGCTGGATGCCCGCTGCTTGAGAGACCTGTCGTGAAATGCTGGAGTTATGGCAGCTGAAATTGGGTAGTCGTTCTGTAAGAGAGTTCACTCAGGGACCGCGATCGCTTGCAGTCATACTTTGCTGTGACGAGTCTTCCTGCCATCGGATGAAGACCTCTAAAAACAAAACTGCGGTTTGGCAATTGCCAAACCGCAGTTTCAAAGGAGTTTTCAATTTGCCGTTAGCCGAGCGCTTCCGCACCACCGACGATTTCCAGAATTTCTTGAGTAATCGCTGCCTGACGAGCTTTGTTATAGTCCAGCGTCAGGGACTTCACCAACTGACTGGCGTTATCGCTGGCGTTGCTCATTGCGGTCATGCGAGCGGCCAGTTCGCTAGCGGCAGATTCCTGTAGTGCTCGCAAAATCTGGTTGCTGAAATAGAGCGGCAGTAGCGCGTCGAGAATCTGCACCGGATCTTGCTCAAACAGCATGTCCTTAGGTAACGTTCTATCCTCTAGAGCAACCTTTTCACGGGACACATCGATGCGTCCGCTGCGGGTAATGAGCCGGAAGATCTCATCATCCGAGGCTTCTAATCCTTGCGGATCAAGCGGCAACAGGGTTTGGATTACCGGACGAGAGCTGACCAGAGAAACAAATTTGGTGTAAACCAGTTCGACCCGATCAACGCTACCGGATAAAAATAGTGAGAGAAGCTCATCTGCTACGCGAGAAGCTTCTTCTGCCGTCGGAATTTGCTCTAGCTCAGTGAACTTCGCATCAATGGGACAATCGCGACGGCTAAAGTACTGCGTCGCCTTGCGACCCACCAACACAAAGGTGTAGTCAATGTTGCTATCGGTCAGCTCTTGGGCTCGCTTTTCGGCTCGGCGAATAATGTTGCCGTTGTAGCCACCGCATAACCCCCGATCGCCGGAGATCACCAACAGCGCCACCTTCTCCACCGGACGCTGCTGCAATAGGGGCAAATCAACGTCTTCAAATTTCAATCGAGTCTGCAAACCGTGCAGCACCTGAGCTAAACGGTCAGCAAAGGGCCGGGTCGAAATCACCTGCTCTTGAGCCCGGCGCACTTTTGCTGTGGCCACTAGGCGCATCGCTTCGGTAATTTTCCGAGTGTTTTTAACTGACTTGATGCGATCGCGAATTGTTTTGAGGTTAGCCATATTTTTTCTCTTTCTAACCGAAGACGCCTCAAGCGATCGCATTTATGGTGATCGCTTGAGACATACACCTTAGACTTAAGCCGCTGCCATAAAGGCCTGCTTGGTTTCCTGAATAGCCCCTTTGAGGATTTCAATCACCTCATCGCTCAGCTTCTTCTCAGAGCCAATGATCTCGGCGTAGCGAGGCTTGCTCGTCCTCAAATAGTCGCGCAGCTGCTTGGCAAACTCCACCACTTGTTCAACTGGGATTTCATCCAAGTAGCCGTTCGTCCCGGCGTAGATGATGGCGATTTGGTCTTCCACTGGCAGCGGCGAGTTTTGGGGCTGCTTCAGCAGTTCCCGTAACCGTACACCCCGCGCTAGCTGATCCTGAGTGGCTTTGTCTAGGTCAGAGGCAAACTGCGAGAAAGCTTGCAGCTCGTCAAACTGAGCCAGCTCCAGCTTTAGCTTACCGGCAACCTTCTTCATGGCCTTGATTTGAGCCGCGCCCCCCACTCGGGAGACCGAAATACCGGCGTTAATCGCCGGTCGCAGGCCCGAGTTAAACAGGTCAGACGACAAGAAAATCTGACCATCAGTAATCGAAATGACGTTGGTCGGAATATACGCGGAGACGTCACCAGCTTGAGTTTCAATGATGGGCAGCGCCGTCATGCTACCGCCATCGAGTTCATCGCTCAGTTTGGCCGCCCGCTCTAATAGGCGAGAGTGCAAGTAGAAAACGTCGCCAGGATAAGCTTCACGACCCGGCGGACGACGCAGCAGTAGCGACATCTGACGATAAGCTTGGGCTTGCTTCGAGAGGTCATCGTAGATCACCAGCGTGTGCTTGCCCTTGTACATAAAGTACTCAGCCAAGGTGGCACCGGTATAGGGGGCCAAATACTGCAGCGGAGCGGGCTCACTGGCACTCGCCGCCACAATGATCGTGTAATCTAACGCGCCGCGTTCTTCCAAGGTGCTAGCAACCTGTGCTACAGAAGCGGCTTTTTGACCGATCGCGACATAAACGCAGATGACGTCTTGCCCCTTCTGGTTGAGGATCGTGTCAATCGCCACGGCAGTTTTACCGGTTTGGCGATCGCCAATGATTAGCTCTCGCTGACCACGCCCAATCGGAATCATGGCATCAATCGCCGTAATCCCGGTTTGCATGGGCTCACAGACTGATTTACGGGCAATAATGCCAGGTGCGACCGACTCGGTGAGTCGCGTTTCAGTGGTCGGAATGTCGCCCTTGCCATCAATGGGACGCGCTAACGCGTCGACAACGCGACCGACCATCGCATCTCCCACTGGCACAGAGTTGATCTTCCCCGTTGCGGTGACTGGGCTGCCTTCTTGAATACCGTAGCCAGCTCCCAACAACACGGCACCCACGTTGTCTTCTTCCAGGTTTAAGACGATACCGACAGTGCCGTCTTGAAACTCAAGAAGTTCCCCAGCCATCGCCTTTTCTAGGCCATAAATACGGGCAATACCATCCCCTACCTGGAGAACAGTACCGACATTCGAGACTTGCACAGACTGATCGTATTGCTCAATCTGCTGCTTAATGATGTTGCTAATTTCGTCAGGTCTGATGCTTACCATGGGAATTGCTCTACTGAACTTACTTGGACGATCAAAAACTCAAACCAACTGAAGGTAGTTGCCGGAAAATCTAGCTAGCAGCACCAAGCTGCATACTCAAGCGTCGCAGCTGCCCTCGCAGACTGGCATCCACGATTTGCGAACCGACTTTGATGACGACCCCCCCCAACAAATCCGGATCGAGATTGACTTCTAAATCAACTCGCTCTGCACTGGTCATCGCTTTCACCTTGTCGCGAATCTGCTCTTGTTGAGACTCCGACAGATCAATGGCCGCTGTGACCTCGGCTAGCACCGTCTTTCTGAGCTGGCGCAGCAACTCTTGATACCGCTTCAAGATAGTTGCCAGCACCCCAATGCGTCCCTTATCAACCAGCAACTTCAAAAAGCTAGCAAACAAAGGATTCAGATCGGCAGCCATCTGTTGCAGCACCGCCTTTTTGGCATCCTCAGCCATGAGGGGATTTTCCAAAAACTGCTGCAGCTCACTCGAGTCTGCCAATAGATCTAAAACGCCTTGGGCATCTTCGCCAAATCGATCTTCAAGCTGCTGCTCTTGAGCTAGAGACATCAACGCCTGAGCATAGGGATCGGCGATTTCCAACGACATAGTCGAGCTCATAATCAGTCCTCCAGCAACGCAATACTTTTATCGACTAGCGCCGCATGAATCTCGGGTGTCAAGCGCTCTGGTAGCTCCGCCTTGGCGCGGTCAAGGGCGAGATCAGCAATCCGCTGTCTCAGCTCACGCATGACCCGCTCTTGCTGAAAAGAAACGTCTTGATCGGCGGCGGCCCTCATGCGCTCAATATCAGCCTGGGCCTGAGCTTTGATTTCCTCACTCACCTTCGAGGCGTTCTGCTTGGCCGTTTCCACAATCTTTTTAGCGTCGGATTGCGCCTGCGCCAAATTCTGATTCTGCTCTTCTAGTGCTTGCTTCGCCTCGCGTTGACGACGCTCAGCATCTTTAATCGCTTCTTCAATAGTGGCCCGGCGTTCAGACAACGTTTTACCTAGAAACTTGCTGCCAAAATAAAACAGCACGCCCCAAATGATCGCTAAGTTGATCAGGTTGGTTTCCAGAATATCCAAATTCAATCCGAAGCCACCTTCTTCGGTTGCTAGCAGCCAAAGACTTATCATGGCAGTTTTTCCTAACGGTCAATGCAGTGTAAATTTAGATGCCCCATCGGGGGCGAATAAGCTAAGCAAAGCTCAGCAACTTATCCAACATTTGTCGGGTCAGCGCTTCGACTTGACCTTCCAAAGTTTGAAAAGCAGACTCTTTCTGAGTCTCAATTTCCGATTGCACCTGCTCTTTCTGAGCCTGTACTTCTTGTTGAGCGGCAGCCAACTCTTGACTCGCCACCTGCTCGGCCTCAGCTTGCGCCTCAGCAATAATTTGTTGAGCCTGTTTGCGTGACGCGGCTAAATCTTGCTCATACTGCTTAGCCAGCTTTTCCGCTTGAACCAGTTGCTCCTTAGCACCCGTCAAATTGGAGCGTACATAACCGTCACGCTCATCGATCGCTTGGCCCAGCGGCTTATAAAAAAGCGCATTCAGCACGGCGGCCAACACCAAGAACTGAACCGCCATCAAAGGCAGCGTAGCGTTGATATCAAAGAGACCACCGGCCTCTTCAACCGCTAAAAACAACGTCCCACTCATGTCTGCTAAACCCTCTATCTCAATCCAGGGATGTTCGAACGTCAATCACCCGAAAATCCTCGATTGAGAAACCCAGTGGATGTTCTCAATCGAGGCAATTCAGGGTTAAGCGAAGGGGTTAGCAAACAAGAGAACCAGGGCAACCACTAGGCCATAGATAGTCAACGCTTCCATAAACGCAAGAGAGAGTAGCAGCGTACCGCGAATTTTGCCTTCAGCTTCAGGCTGACGCGCGATACCTTCTACGGCTTGACCAGCAGCAGTACCTTGGCCGATACCAGGGCCAATAGCGGCCAATCCCACAGCCAATGCAGCAGCAATGACAGATGCAACAGCAATATTCGGATCCATGTCTTTAACCTCAGTGAGTTGACAGTCTATTTACAACTACAGAAATGAGTTCGCCGTTCGACTTACTCTTAAATGATGGCCTCAAGGACCGCCTCGTTGATGTCGTGCCGCATAGAGCCTCGCACCAACCTAGGTATCATCTGGGTAGCCTGTAAACTACCCATGCTCTTCCTCACCGTGCCCTTCCATCGCTTCTCCGATGTAGACGGCGGCCAGAGTGGCAAAAATCAACGCCTGAATGGCACTGGTAAACAGACCCAAAACCATGACCGGCAAGGGCACGAATAAGGGCACCAGCAACACCAGAACGGCTACCACTAGCTCATCCGCCAAGATGTTTCCGAAAAGACGGAAGCTCAGGGACAGGGGCTTGGTGAAATCTTCCATAATATTGATCGGCAAAAGAATGGGCGTCGGCTCGATGTAGCGAGCAAAATACCCCAATCCTCGACGACTAAAACCGGCGTAAAAGTAGGCTAGAGACGTTAGCAATGCCAGAGCAACGGTCGTATTGATGTCATTGGTAGGGGCAGCAAGCTCACTGCCTGGAATATGAATCAATTTCCAGGGCACTAAAGCGCCTGACCAGTTAGAGACAAAAATGAACAAGAACAGCGTGCCAACAAAGGGCACCCAAGGGCGATATTCCTTTTCCCCGATTTGTCCCTTAGCTAAGTCTCGAATATATTCCAGCGCATATTCCATAAAGTTCTGGAGACCAGAGGGAATGCGCTCCACCTTCCGAGTGGCCAGTACCGAAAAGAGAACTAACAGGCCAATCACAAACCACGAAGTCATAAAGACTTGTCCGTGCACTTTGAGGCCCGCAATTTCCCAATAAAAATGCTGACCGACTTCCAACTTGGCCAACAACATCAAACTCGACATAGAATCAATCATCTCTAGCTAATTTTAAGGTTTGCACAAAAACCTACCGAAAAATCAGTGCTACACTCGCATAACGCAAGAGGCGCAGGTCGCTTCAGCTCTCATGAGGAATAGCAGCCCAAATTGTGTAGCCAATTAATGCTGCCTTGTAAGTCAAAAAACCCAGGAATACAGGCATGATTTCAAGCTGATTCCATTGACTAGCCACCAGTATTAAAGCAGCGACTAAAGCTAGCCTTCCACTCGAAACTCCAGTGCCCCGTCCAATTCTTTCGACGTTTTTCGACAACATCCTCAAGTAAACCACACCCGTGCACGCCCCAATCAGATAATTCAGGGCAGTGTGCAATGAGTAGACAAAACCGGTGCTAACAAAGATCACCGCTGAGAAAACCAACGTCGTTTTCAGCAATTGTCTCTGCAGACGGTAGAAATCTTCCATCGAGTCAGCATCGGATGCTGCTGGAAGCATTTGATTTTCCGTCGCGTTTGACAGATCAGAACTTGAGGGAGTCTGCACGCGGCCTATCCGATCAATTAAGCATGATTGCCTGGGTTCAGCCCTTGCGAGTCAATGCCCAAGCCACCGCAGATCATATCACGGTAACAATCTTTAATTTTTGCGAGATCGTGGTTCGTCGGAAAAATGTATGGGATTTAGCTGAAAGGCTTTTCTGAGGTCTTTTTTTGCTGCTCTCTATCGATATTGACACTGCTGTGAGGCTGCTCATAATTTTAATAGATTATGAACCAAGGTCGGCAAATCGGTTGTTCGGCCAGGCGATAGCAGCACCTAAAACGATCGCTAATGCCTTGACGGTGACGCTCGCGTCCACCCAGCCACTGACGATCAGCGATGCACTGTCTCCGGGTATTTTCCAGGCAACGGCCCATACAGCAGGCGTCATCTGCTGAACGAATGAGGGGAGCGCCCCGGTGGATTGAGGCGACGGGGCGGACGGCTCTCTGGCTGAGGTGTGCCGTAATCGCTGGGCGACTGATTTTCCCAATGCAGCGATCGCCTGCGAGATCGCTGCATTGGGAGCACGATCCGGAAAGGTGAGACGGCTCAACCAGCCTGCCTCTACGTCCGACAAGATAGGGAGCACTCGCCAGCAATACTTCCTTACGTTTAGAGAAACTGCCGCAGCGAACGTTACAGAGCTTTCCAACTTTCTAATCATCAGTACTCATCCCTAGTAGGAAGCCCCTAGGCAACAAGGCTGAGGTACTTACACAGTAATAAACAATGACCTGTTTCTATGCCAAATCGTTCTAATCTGAAGTCTAGGTTAGGCGTCTGTATTAGGCGGTTTAATTAGACTGTATTTTTGGATTACTAAATACGTCACGTCGAAATGATGAGGCTGTGCTCATCGCTGAAGGCGTCTGACAAAAGCTGTTTTTGAAGATTGTGAGTAGGGAGCCGTTGAGAAAGGATGACTCTAAAAGCCAGTGGTGGGAGCGTTGTGGCACGCCCTCAGCTATATCAAACTCTGCCGGTTGCCACCATCTCCCAGGCGGAACAGCAAGACCGCTACATTGAGAAAGGGGAGTTAGAAGCGCTTTCTAGCTTCTTTACCTCAGGCTTGAAACGAATTGCGATCGCGGAAGCGCTCACCCGCTATTCGGAGCTGATTGTTTCTCAGGCGGCTAATCGCATCTTTACTGGGGGGTCGCCGCTGTCTTATTTAGAGCGGGTTGAAGACGTTCTCGAAACTGTGCCCATGACGATGGGCGGCGAAGTACTGGATGAACTCGAAGCCGCCAAACTGGGTACAGCGACCTACCAAGAGAGTGGGGGTGGCGGCATCTTTGAAGGGCTGCGTTCGATCTTTAGCGTTGGCACCCCGACTGGCCCCATTCCTCCCGGATTCCGGCCAATCAATGTGTCGCGCTACGGCCCCGGCAACATGCAGAAGTCGCTGCGCGACATGAGCTGGTTCCTGCGGTATCTAAGCTATGCGATCGTCGCTGGTGACCCTAACATCATCTCGGTGAATGTGCGCGGCTTGCGAGAAATCATTGAAGGCGCTTGCTCTTCAGCCGCTACCATTGTGGCCATTCAAACTATGCGAGCGGCATCTTTGCGCTATTTTCGTGAAGATGCTGAAGCCTCGGAGCTGGTGGCCCAGTACTTTGACGTCTTGCTGGATGAATTCAAAGCCCCGACTCCTTCGAATAAGCTACGCCAGCGCCCTTCGAGTGACCAGCAAGGGCTAGAGCTGCCGCAAATTTACTTCAATGCTGCTGAGCGGCGACCGAAGTATGCGATGAAGCCGGGCCTATCGATTTTAGAAAAACAGGCTGTTGTTAAAGCTGCCTATCGACAAGTTTTTGAGCGAGACATTACGCGCGCCTATTCTTTAAGTCTTTCGGATCTGGAATCCAAAGTGAAGAACGGCGAGATCTCCATGAAGGAGTTCATTCGCCGACTTTGTAAGTCGCCCCTCTACCGCAAAAACTTTTTTGAGCCCTACATCAACAGCCGTGCTCTAGAACTGGCTTTCCGTCACATTCTAGGTCGAGCGCCCAGCTCACGCGAAGAAGTCCAAAGGTATTTCTCGATTGTCTCTGCAGGGGGACTATCGGCGCTAGTCGATGCGCTAGTCGATGCCAACGAGTATGCCGATTACTTTGGCGAAGAGACCGTACCTTATCTGCGAGGGCTGGGCCAAGAGGCACAGGAATGCCGTAATTGGGGACCGCAGTTTAATCTTTTCAATTACAGCGCGCCGTTCCGCAAGGTGCCCCAGTTTGTCACGCTGTTCTCGGCCTATGAGCAGCCGCTGCCTGATCAGCACGTTTATGGCTCGGGCAACGATCCGCTCGAGATTCAATTCGGTGCGATTTTCCCGAAGGAAACACGCAATCCCAATGCTACCCCGGCCTTCTTTAATAAAGACACTCGGCGAATTTTGATTCGCCGAGGGGCAGGTATTGACAATCAGCTCAGCAACCCCGCTGCTAGACCGGAAGCCCCTGGCTCTTTAGGGCCAAAAGTTTTCAAGCTAGATCAAATTCCGGCGACGGGCAATGCTCAGGCCAGTATTCGCTACTCGGAGAGTTCTACCCAGGCCGTGATCAACGCGGCCTATCGCCAGGTGTTTGGGCGCGATGTCTATGACGGCCAGCGCCTCAAAACAGCCGAGATTAAGCTGGAGAATGGCGACATCACGGTGCGGGAGTTTATCCGTAGCCTGGCTAAGTCCGAAGTTTTCCGCAAGATGTACTGGACTTCGCTGTACGTGATGAAATCGGTGGAATACATCCATCGGCGTTTGCTGGGCCGTCCTACCTACGGTCGCCAGGAAACGAACCGGTACTTTGATATTTGCGCCAAAAAAGGGTTTTATGCCTTGGTCGACGCCCTGCTCGACAGCGCGGAATATAGCGAGGCATTTGGTGAAGATACCATTCCCTATGAGCGGTATTTGACGCCAGCGGGTCTCTCAATGCGCACAGTGCGAGCCACGACGATGGCAGATCGCGGCATGGCTCAAAACATGCCAGAAGCCGTCACGCCCCGCTTTGTGGAACTTGGTCAGGCGGACGCCAATCGCTCAACGCCTGAACTGCAGATGCGCGTTGATCAAGGGGTCAATCGTCAGCGTCAGCAAACCAAGATCTTTAAGCTCACTAGCTTGGCCGATAAGGCCGCGCTGAAGACGGTAGCTCAGGCGGCCTATCGCCAAATCTTTGAGCGAGATATTGCTCCCTATGTCGTGCAAGACGAGTTTACGGCGCTTGAAAGTAAGCTCGGCAATGGCGAAATCAACCTCAAGGAATTTGTTGAGGGCTTGGGCTGTTCTCAGCTTTACCTCAAGGAGTTTTATGCGCCCTATCCCAACACGAAAGTGATTGAGCTGGGGACTAAGCATTTCTTGGGACGAGCCCCGCTTGATCAAGCGGAAATCCGCAAGTACAACCAGATTTTGGCGACCCAAGGGTTGAAGGGCTTTATTCGAGAAATGGTCAACAGCCCCGAGTACTCGGAATGCTTCGGCGAAGACGTCGTTCCCTATCGTCGTTTCCCAACGCTGCCCGCTGCCAACTTCCCCAATACTGAGAGACTGTACAACCAACTCACTAAACAAAACAGTGATTTGGTCGTGCCTAGCTTTGAGCCGGTGCCCTCTAACTAGAGGCTAGCGGTCTTAGCCCTCTTGGCTGGATCAAACTCTTTTGATAGGCTGCATGACTCTGTGACAGCAGCCTATCAAGTGGTGCAAGCTTAATTCACGCCCCTGCCACCATGGTTGGCCTTTGGGATGCCTCGGTGACTCAGTGAGTTATGGGATGTTCCCATCGAGTCGGCTAGGGATTGAGTTGTAGCGGTGCGAGCGCACCGTAGTAGCTGCGTTTAAATCTTTTGCCCTAGGCAGCGGCAAAAGATGAGTGGAACTATTACAAATTGTTTCAGGCTGCCTAAGAAGGCGAGTGTGATACCGGACAATAATTCCGGAAGGTGCCTGTGTCTCAAGGTTTTAGGGAATGGCACTGAAGGGTACAGAGCTTCACAATTTAGCGGAGCGATGCGATCAATCAGTGTTCTAAAGCATTTAGTCACTTAGGCTTTAACTAGGATCAGCAGTGGCCGGTTGAGCCACCGCCCTCAGGGGCGATCGCTGACTTTCTAGATTCAGTGAATACCAGTTGCTAATAATATCTGGTTACTTTTTTCGGAGGAATCCACCCAATGAGCATTGTCACGAAATCTATCGTGAACGCTGATGCTGAGGCCCGTTACCTCAGCCCTGGCGAATTAGACCGAATCAAAACCTTTGTGACTTCTGGCGAGCGTCGCCTGCGGATCGCTCAGGTTTTAACTGAGTCTCGCGAGCGTATCGTCAAGCAAGCTGGCGACCAGCTGTTTCAAAAGCGTCCTGATGTTGTTTCCCCCGGTGGAAACGCTTACGGCGAAGAAATGACGGCTACCTGTCTGCGCGACATGGACTACTATCTGCGTCTCATCACCTACGGTGTGGTGGCGGGCGACGTGACCCCAATCGAAGAGATTGGTCTGGTTGGCGTCAAGGAAATGTACAACTCCTTGGGCACTTCCATTCCTGCGGTTGCCGAGTCTGTTCGCTGCATGAAGGCAGTGGCCGCTGGTCTGCTGTCTAGCGAAGATGCTGGTGAAGCCTCTGCTTACTTTGACTATGTCGTCGGAGCCATGCAGTAATCCTGCTGGATCTAACGCACGTTTTTAACTCAAGTAAGGACATTTTAAGGAAACAAACCCATGCAAGACGCAATTACTGCCGTCATTAACGCTTCTGACGTTCAAGGTAAGTACCTTGACGGCTCCTCTTTAGATAAGCTCAAAGCTTACTTCCAAACCGGTGAACTGCGCGTTCGTGCCGCCACCGCTATCAGCGCCAATGCAGCTGAAATCGTGAAGGAAGCCGTAGCCAAGTCGCTGCTTTATTCCGATATCACTCGCCCCGGCGGCAACATGTACACCACTCGTCGCTATGCTGCTTGCATTCGCGACTTGGATTACTACCTGCGTTATTCGACCTACGCCATGCTGGCGGGCGATCCTTCCATCTTGGATGAGCGCGTTCTCAACGGTCTCAAAGAGACTTACAACTCTCTAGGTGTGCCTGTGGGTGCAACCGTTAACGCCATTCAAGCCATGAAAGAAGTCACCGCTACCTTAGTGGGTGCTGATGCTGGTAAAGAAATGGGCGTTTACTTTGACTACATCTGCTCTGGTCTGAGCTAGGCGTTAGTCTGAGTCACGTTTTCCATCATCGATAAGATGCGCTCCCGCAGAGCTTCTGTCTGGGGTGAGTGTTGAAGCAAAGGGGTTTCCCGGCTTTAGCATTGGCTTGAGACACAGGTTTTCTGCGGGAGATGTTTTAAGATAAGGCTCGTTTTGGTCGGACTGTCTGCTGAATCTCATAAACCAGGCGCGATCGCCCGTTGAGCTGTTTGAGTAACTGAATGTTGATTGATATAGGTCAGGAGAATTAACTTGCCATGCGAATGTTTAAGATTACGGCCTGTGTTCCTAGCCAAACTCGCATTCGCACCCAGCGAGAGTTGCAGAACACCTTTTTTACTAAATTAGTGCCCTACGATAACTGGTTTAGTGAGCAGCAACGGATTCAAAAAATGGGTGGAAAGATTGTCAAAGTTGAGATGGCGACCGGGCGACCCGGCCTCAACACTGGGCTTCTATAGTTCTTGTTGCTTTTAGCTTGGGGTATTGTGAGTGATTTGAGTAGGCATGGATATCCATTGCCTACTTTTTTATTGGGAGTTCGATATACTGGCCGGATGTTCTGAGGAACAAAGATCCGCTTCTCAGGTGATATCTCAGCTCACCCAGTTTGGGCGCTAAGTTTTCGACGTCGGCGATCGCACCCTCCCCTTGTTTTGGGGACTGTGAGCTTTGCCCGAGCCCCCGAATCAAGGCTGCCATCAGTCCTGATGCAGGCGGTCTAAGATTCCTGTCCACAGTTGCCCTCCCCTCGATTAATTAAGCAAGCTGATGAATTTCAAGGCCAGTGCAACTCTTTTGTGGCGATTGTTCCCCGTCGTTGATCCCACGACGGCTCAGTGGTCACGTGAGGCCCGATTAACCCGGTGGCTCACGCTGGTGTGGCTAGCCATTGGCCTGATTACGCTGTTTTCGGCTTCTTACCCAGTGGCTCTGGAAGAAACGGGGGTGGGGTGGCGGTTATTGGCGGTTCAGCTGCTCAGGGATTTTATCGGGCTGACCCTGTTTAATTGGGTGGTGCAGCAGCCGCTGACCC
>CALCPB010000206.1 GCA_937897665.1 uncultured Halomicronema sp.
CATTAATGCACTTGACCCAACGTCTGCAGCAGCAGTTGTTGCAGGCGCATCCGGGTTTAGTCGTGGTGCTGACGTCGGGTGATCCCCTCTTTTTTGGGCTGGGCCGTCAGCTGCTGCAGGCGCTACCGGCGACGGCGCTGACGTTTCATCCCCACGTCAGCTCGATGCAGCTAGCCTTTAGTCGGGTTAAATTACCCTGGCAAGCCGCCACCTGGGTGAGCGCCCACGGGCGATCGCTCACGCCGTTGGCGCTGCCGTTAAAGCAAGGTGAAACGCCCATTGCGGTGCTTACCGACGGCGTTAATACGCCCGCGGCGATCGCCCGCTTTGTGATGTCCTTGGCTTAGCCAACGGGTTATCAACTCTGGATTTGTGAAAATCTCGGCGGAGCGGCGGAGCAGGTTCACTGTCTGTCCCTCGACACGGCCCAACAGGTGAGCCTCTCGCCGTTGAATGTGGTCATTCTGGAACGGCTGGAATCGGCTCCGCTACCGGCCGATCTACCGCGCTTGGGCGTTCCCGATCAGGCGTTTTTGAGCTTTCGCGATCGCCCTGGCTTGATGACGAAACGCGAAGTGCGAGTACAAATTTTGGCGGAGCTAGCGTTGCAGCCCCATCAAGTGATTTGGGACATTGGGGCCGGTACGGGCAGCGTCAGCATCGAAATCGCCCGTTTAATGCCCGAGTCAGCGGTGTGGGCGATTGAAAAGACGGCAATGGGCTACGACTTAATTCAGCAAAATAGCCATCGGTTCAGTGTTCGCAATGTCAACGCTCGGCAGGGCGAGGCCCCAGCCGCGCTGAGTGAGCTGCCTGCGCCCCACCGCATTTTTATCGGCGGCAGCGGTCAGCAGTTAACGGCGATTCTCAACGCCTGTGCTGCGCGACTGCAGCCCGGTGGCCGGATCGTCGCGGCGATCGCCACCCTTGAAAACCTGGCAGAGATGACTCAGTGGCTGCAGGGCCAGCCCGCCTGGCAGGGCCATTATCAGCAGATTGCCCTGTCGCGCTCCGCGGCCGTGGGGCCATTCACCCGCTGGATGCCGCTGAATCCAGTCACGTTGGCCTGTCTGAGCCCAGTCGCCTCAGGCGATCACCCGAAACAGCTGCCACAGGAATCCGGCGGTGATCACCATTAGACCCAAATCTAAAACATCGGTGAGCGGCTGGGCGCTGCGGCCCGTCAGCCAAATCGGCTTCGCCGCCACCGGCTGAGGCTGCACAAATTCACCCAGGCAAGCCAAAGCCCAGACCCACCCCGCATGAAGACCCCAAGCTAGGGCCAAGTCGCCGCCAGTCGCCCAGCGGGCAATCACCAGCACCCAGCCCAACAAAAACAAGCCCGGCTGCTGCCACAAGCCAGCGCGGCCATCCCACACGAGGTGGGCTCCGGCAAACACCAAACTGCCCAAAGTGGCCGCTAACCAGGGTGCAAAGGTGATGGCCAATTGGGTCTGCAACCAGCCGCGAAAAACCAGCTCTTCGATGCCGCCGATCCAGAGGCCTAATACCAGTAGCCCCAGGATGGCTAAGAGCTTGGGGCCAATGGCTGCAGTCGATTCGTCGGGGGACGGTGTGGTTCCCCAGGTAACGAGTCCGATGCTTTTTTTGAACCAGAGGAGTAGCCCCAATCCGGAGATCGCGATGCCCCAACCGATCGCAAAGGGCGGCAAACTGGTGAGGCCTAAATTGACGCCCTGAGTTTGCCAGCGCTGATCTAACAGCTGGTTGGCGCCCCAAATTACCGCTGGCGCGAGCAAATAAAGTGGCATCAATAAGAGCAGCTTTTGCTCAGGGGCGGTCGCGCGAAAGGGATGCCACTGAAACTTTTTTAATAGCGGTCGCGCCAGCAATAGCCAAGCGCCAATCCAAATAGTGAAAAATCCAATTACTGTTGCCAGCGTGGTCATTTGCTCAGTCATCCAAGTGCGGTACCTTTTGCGCGATCTGGAGCGGTCAGATACCTTGCAGTGTATCAAGCAGTTAGCGCCGAGAGAGAGGCGATGAAGCGCGGTGAAAGTCCTGAGCAAGACGGGCGATCACGATGACTAAAGCCAATAACCCCCCCTTTCCTACGAGATTCGTTCTCCGCCGGAAAGGGGGGACTTATCAGAGCCCCCACAATTCTTGCAAAGTAATTATGAGGGTGATAACTGACAGAGCCGATAGATGCAAAAAACGGCCAATAATCATCGTGCTCGTTTAGAATCACGACAACTATTGACCGATGTAATTGCAAAACTGAGATTTACTCAGCTCTCAGCATTACTCGTCTTCGCTTTCACCATCTAGCTGAATCAGGTGAATATGCTTATAGCCTAGCTTGATTTCAAATTCATCCCCCGGCTTCAGACCCATTTCATCGGTGTAGGTTGAGCCGATCACAATCTGACCATTTTTATGGACACTGACCCGGTAGGTTGGTTCGCGACCTCTACCATCTTTCCCTTTCTCCGGGTCTAATTGAATGCCGCGAGCTTCCAACAGCGCGTCATAAAAACCCGTCACGTCTACCCGGATCTGGCCATCTTTGGTCGTAGTGTAGTAGCCGCACTCCCGAGCCTTCTCACGTTTTGTGAGATGAGATAAATCTTTAACTTTTTGCAATAACGCCTTACCTGTTAATGCTTCTGTTTTCGCACTTGCCATCAGTCAGGGAACCTCTCCGTTACAGTTGTTACCAAGAATATGAGAAAAGCAGAGATGCTTGCCAATTGTTGAGTGCAAGAAACTACTAATCGGTTCTAGGGAGATGTCTTTAAAGCACCTAACCTAGAACTCACTCTCATGCTCTATGGACCACAGGTTGCATTATATGCATTTATTGATAGCCTGAGTATCTTAATTGTATTAGAAGTTGTGCGATTCAGTTAAAAAACTATAAATGTTCGAGATGTCTAAAAATGTCTGATGAACTTTCTTGGTTTACGCTTACAAGCTTTTCCGGTTTGTGAGGGCTCCCGCTGCTGTCGATACATTTTTTGTCGGCCTTTCGCTTCCTTTTTGTCCGGACTGCCACCGCCTTCCTAGACTCCCTTTTGTGAGTGCCCTCCGATGGGCGATCGCTCATCGCGGAGCGCTCACTTTATGACTTTTAAAGGCAAATGTATTGATAATGTCGGGATCAAGGTATCGGTTTTCTGGGGTTGCTCGGCGATCGCCATCATCAAGTTTTCGAGCCTTTTAAAGTGGCCCAAAAATTATAGAGTACCGATGCTGGCAAGGCGATCACCTGACAAAATGAGCATTGGTTTGCGCATGATATGGCCTTGAGGCCAGTGATTACCCCTGCCTCTAAACGTATCTTTGTAAATGAGCTTGGGGCTCAGGTTGAGCCGCTGCAGATATTTCTGGCGATTTACTGTGACAGTTCCGGTGGCGGTTGTTGTCGAGCTGCTGGGCCTGCCCTGCTTAACCCTCGCAGCCTCGGATTTTACTCCTCGAGGTCGCTCCCGATTGCCAAACTTTTGGAATTATCAAGACTGCTCTAAAGACAAGCTGCACAAATGAGCTAAATAATAAATGCTCATGCCATTACAGTCATCGCCTCGGCGCTGCAATGGGGATGAGTCATATTTCTGCCTAGCTAGTTTCCCTTGTGATGTCGTCTGTGGCAAAAAAGTTTTGATTTCGAGAAAATCAAGAAACTTACCGTTCACCATTGCCAGTTTCTATGAAAGCCCTTCTGCAATCGCCCCAGCGCACCAAGCTTGACTCCACTAGCGACACTCTGTTTTATGAGGCGCCCCGCTTTGTTACCCATGTGGACGAGGGATTCATTCAGCAGCTCACCGAGCTCTATCGCGAGCGGCTGCAGCCCGAGATGAAAATCTTTGACATGATGAGCAGTTGGGTCTCTCACTTGCCTAGTGAAATGACATTTGAGCGAGTGGAAGGTCACGGTATGAATGCCGAAGAACTGGCCAAGAATCCCCGCCTTGATCACTACTTCGTGCAGAATCTGAATGAAACCGATCAGCTGCCCTTTGCCGATCACACTTTTGATGCTGTGCTCAACACCGTCTCAGTGCAATATCTGCAATATCCTGAGGCCGTATTTGCGGAGATTTATCGCATCCTCAAACCGGGTGGTATCGCGATTATCAGCTTCTCTAACCGCATGTTTTATCAAAAGGCGATCGCGGCTTGGCGAGATGCCTCCGAGGCGCAGCGCGTAGAGTTGGTGAAACAGTACTTTCAATCAGTGCCCGGATTTGGGACGCCGGAGGCGGTCGTTCGCCCTTCGACAGTACCGACGATCATGCAAATGCTGGGCTTGGCTAGCGGCGATCCATTTTACGCAGTCATCGCTGAGCGGATGGAATTGCTAGTGCAGTAGAGCGTCATGCGGGCTGTTTTTATGACAGATCCCGACATTTTTGCCGGTTGGGAACCGCTGTAGGGGATCTCAACAGGATAGAATTGACAACTGTTGGATAGCATTGTCCGACGTGTTTTTGGCTGTCGTTTTGGAAGCAAGTTCTCCATGATTCGCGAAGTTTTCATGCCCGCCCTGAGCTCAACAATGACGGAAGGCAAGATTGTCTCTTGGGTAAAGGCTCCTGGTGACAAGGTCGAAAAGGGCGAAACCGTTGTCATCGTTGAGTCTGACAAGGCGGACATGGATGTGGAATCGTTTTATGAGGGCTATTTGGCCGCCATCGTTGTTGAAGCGGGGGAAGAAGCCCCCGTCGGCAACGCGATCGCCCTCCTCGCCGAAACAGAAGCCGAAATTGCAGAAGCCAAAACCCAAGCGGCTAGCGCTAACAGTGGCAATGGCAATAGCGCGGCTCCGCCTCCACCAGCTCCCGCTCCCAGCAATCCTGCCCCGGCCCCCATGGCGGCCGCCGAGGCGACGCAAAATGGCAGCACTGCTCGCAGTGGTCGCACAGTCGTTTCTCCCCGGGCTCGCAAACTCGCCAAAGAACTGAAGATTGACTTGGCGACCGTGTCGGGCAGCGGTCCCCATGGCCGCATCGTGACTCAAGATATTGAGCTGGCGGCAGGCAAAACGCCTGCACCCCAAGCTGCTCCTGGCGCTGCCAGCCTCACCACCGTGACCTCACCCGCCCCGACCCCGGCTCCAGCAACGCCGACCCCGACCCCGGCCCCGGCAGCACCTGGTCAGTTAGTGCCGTTCAACACACTGCAGCAAGCGGTGGTGCGCACGATGGTGGCGAGTCTGGCGGTGCCCACCTTCCGGGTCGGCTACACCATTACGACGGCAGCCCTCGATCAGCTTTATAAGCAGATCAAATCTAAAGGCGTCACCATGACGGGCTTGCTCGCGAAGGCTGTGGCGATGACCTTGCAAAAGCATCCGTTGCTCAACGCCAGCTATAGCGAACAGGGCATTCAGTACAGCAGCAGCATTAATATTGCCGTGGCCGTGGCGATGGAAGGCGGCGGGCTCATTACACCGGTGCTGCAGGGCGCGGATCAGCTAGATATCTATTCGCTATCTCGAACGTGGAAAGATTTGGTGGCGCGATCGCGCACCAAACAGCTGCAGCCCGACGAATACTCTTCGGGCACCTTTACGCTGTCTAACCTGGGCATGTTTGGGGTTGATAAATTCGATGCGATTCTGCCGCCAGGGCAGGGGTCGATTTTAGCGATCGGCGGTGCCAAGCCCACGGTTGTCGCGACGCCGGACGGCTTGATGGGTGTAAAACCACAAATGCAGGTCAATATTACCTGCGATCACCGCGTCATCTATGGTGCCGATGCGGCAGCGTTCTTGAAAGATTTGGCGTACCTCATCGAAAATGAACCTCAATCTCTGACGCTGTAAGGGATCTGCGCTTAAATAACATTCCATTGGTGGAAACATTTTCTGTTGGGGTGCAGTGCCAAACCCCGAAGATCAGTACGTTATTTTCAAGCGACGCCCTAAGTTGCCCGGAGATTGTGATCGGCAGGTGCCGCCTGCTTCTGTTCGGCATTCATGGGTGGGTGCAAGTTACGGGGGCTGATACTGATTGGGGCTACAGCGTTTTGGGGCGGTTGCGGCTGAAAATACAGCGCTGATCGATACTTGCGGTCAACTGATGGCCAACCCAACAGCCTAGGGGACTCTTGTGTCTGCAAAGGACGGTGCGATCGTGGATTTCTTCTATCAAGAGTTGCGCCTTTAGGGTTCCAGCTTTTTGGAGACGAGGCCGGTTCGTCTGGGCGCTGAGTCATCAAACCATCCCCCGTAGCAGCATCGAGAGGAAGACTCAGCGCAATGGGCTCAAGAACTTGTTCTGGCAAATGTTGCTGCTGGTGAAGTGTGCCGCTTGGCAGCATGCGCCATCGTGCACATACAGGAGCAAGGAATGCTTGCCAAAGCCGCTAAAAATGAGAAGAAAAGGAGCAGCGACTTAAGTTAGAAAGGCGTATTTGAGATGGCCTGGTGCACGACTTCAAAAATTCGATGACAGTGGTTATCCTTGCGCAAAGGCAGCTCTTGATTCTGCACAATCAAATCGACCCGTGCAGAGGGTTCAGACACAGTAGGGGGGTTAATCAATACTTCTACTGTGGCGAGCAAATCATACTTGACGCCACCAGGCTTCTCTTTGGCAACCAGGTAGTCCTCATTCTCATAAATTAGATTAAGGTCACAGGAGGCCAAGGTATCGGCGACTTTTTGCCGAATCTGTGTTGGGGAACTCGTAACCCGAAATAAGGTAGTGTACCGTGCCATAGTTTCTCAAAAGGGGAACAGCAAATGAAAGGAAAACACTTGAACCAAGCTCTAGCCTCGTCATGTAGTGCCATGATAAGGCCCAAACATTCCTTTGAGTACTCGCCTCCCCAGCCAACTCATGACCTCTACACAGTTAGCATAAGCTGGAATCTGAGGGGAATCTGCATTGCTCACTACGATTCATTTTCGATAAATAGCAAATTGTAAGACTTTTAGCTCTATCGGTTTCACTGCTAACAGGTTTGTTTGAGTGTTGACTTATTGCGGCACTTGATTGTGCCTGTTGTTTGTAAAGTTTTTAAGAAAAAGGCAGTGGTTTACTAAATTGACCCGGTTCAAAGTGCATATGGCTGCTTTCTACTATGGGGATATCTGTTTGCTACAGGGCTTGAATTGACCCACACGGAGCAGTTCTGGATTTGTTGTCACTGAGCAAGCTGGCGTCGAGCGGTGTTTCAAGCTGTCGGAGTCAATGAGGATCTGCGACTATCGTACTGAGAGATGTGATGCGTCCTGAAAGTCCCAACTCTCTGAATGAAAAGATTAAGATGACCTTATCAATAATTTGTCGATCGCTCGATTTTGGCGACGGGCTGTTTGCCGAGAAAGAGATGTTTGAATCTTGATCCCCGCCGTCGCAGTGACATCATGATTCCACCCCTTCACAGATCTTTCTCTATTGCTTCAATGGCCACAAGCGTCTGTGAATTAATCCCATGATCGATTTGATGTGGTGACAGGTGGAGAAAATTCCGACCAGACTGAGACCTGCCGGTGTAATTCTAGGGATCTGACATACGGCCCGAATGGAGCTGTCTCAAAGGGATAGATCGCTTGACTGGCCTGCCTGTTAGTTGATTGCTTCTGTGTCGGACTCACCGCTTTGACGAGCGGCGATCACCGGGCGATAGAGTGCCTAAAGCCTCTGAAAGGAGCTAAAGTTCCGCGATCCCAGTGCGGTTGAGTTGTCTGCTCGGCTTGCTGATTGAGCTGCCTAGCAGTTGAGGTCTGTCACGAAAAGGGGTCTGCACGTGCTGGCCTGCGGGGGCTCCGTTAGCCTGATACATCTTTAAAGCTGTACGCTGAATGCGTTGTCGTGTAAAACCGGGGCTATGTCGGGGAAACTAATTGTTTTTGAGGGCGTAGAGGGCAGCGGCAAAAGTACCCAACTGTTGAGACTGCAGCAGTGGTTGGCAGTGCATCCGATCGTGCAGAAGCTCCAGACCTGCGGTGTCGTGCCGTCAGTGATCACGACCCGCGAACCGGGGGGGACTGAACTGGGCAAGGCTTTACGCAGCTTGCTGTTAGATAACCAATCAGCGGCTCTGGGGGCACAGGCAGAGCTGTTGCTATATGCCGCCGATCGCGCTCAACATATCGAAGAGGTGATTGTTCCCGCCATTGAGGCCGGTAGTTGGGTCTTGTGCGATCGCTTCATTGATTCCACTGTGGCTTACCAGGGCTATGGGCGAGGCCTGAGCCTCTCGCTGATCGAACAGCTCAATGCGATTGCGACCCAAGGCACATCAGGCCATCTGACACTGTGGCTGCAGTTAGACGCAGAGCAGGGACTGGCCCGCAGTCACTCTCGCGGTCAGCTCGATCGCCTCGAACAGTCGGGCTTGATCTTTCACCAGCAGGTGCAGCAGGGCTTTGAAACCTTGGCAGAGCAGCATCCTGAGCGGATTGTACCGATCGATGCCACGCAGTCAGAAGAGCAGGTCGCGCAGCAAATTCAAACCGTTTTAGAACAGCGCATAAAAACATGGTACGGGCGATATTCTCAGATTTATTAGGCCAAGAGACCGCGGTTGATCTGCTCTGTCAGGCGATCACCCAGCAACGAATTGCCCCGGCCTATCTCTTTGTCGGGCCAGCCGGTACGGGGCGCGGCTTGGGCGCGCTACGCTTTGCTGAGTGCCTGTTGCAAACCGCTGATCAGGCCGCTGGACAGGTGCGGCGACGTATTCACGATCGCAATCATCCCGATTTGATGTGGGTGGAGCCCACCTACCTGCATAAAGGCAAGCCCGTCACCACTGCTGAGGCCGAGGAACTTGATCTGAAGCGCAAAAGCCCGCCGCAAATTCGCCTGGAGCAAATTCGTGATGTGACCCGGTTTTTATCGCGCCCGACCCTCGAAGCGCCTCGGGCCGTCGTGGTGATCGAAGGGGCGGAAACCATGGCCGAGTCGCCCGCAAACGGCCTGCTCAAAACCTTAGAAGAGCCGGGCAACGCTACGCTGATTCTGTTAGCCACAGACAGCGCCAACCTGCTGCCCACGATTGTGTCTCGCTGCCAAAGTATTCCGTTTCGGCGATTGTCACAAACTACCATGGCGACGGTGTTGACCCAATCGGGCCATGCCGAGATTTTGCAGCAGCCAGACGTCTTGGCCATGGCCCAAGGCAGTCCGGGACAGGCGATCGCCGCGCTGCAGCAATTACAAACGCTGCCAGCGGATCTCGTTGCTGCGCTGCAGCAGCCCCCTCCCAATCTACGCGTTGCGTTGGAACTTGCGCGCCGCGTTAGCAAAGAACTTGATACCGAATCACAGCTCTGGCTGGTGGAATATCTGCAGCAACGACTCTGGCAAACCCAGCGATCGCCGGCCCTGCTGGCTGGTCTAGAACAGGCTCACTTTCAGCTGCGGCGCTTCGTTCAGCCCCGCCTCGTCTGGGAAGTGATGCTGATGAAGTTTGTCACGGCCTGAAGCCCTGCGCTCAACCAGTAGTCTGTATCCACGATCATGAGGCTGCTGCTGAAGCACACCTGTCTCAAGCACTGCGATCGCCTTGCCCCGCCTCAATCGTGACTTTCCTCATTTCCAGTCCTTACTTTAGGCTTTGCCCCTGATTCCCCAAGCCCTATCACTTCTTTCCTTCGCCCACTCGATTCCCTCGACTCTCTACCCCCTACCCAATTCCTTCCACTTCAATGCTCAGCAAGTAAAGGTCAGTCTTACAATCAGTAGGAACATTTGTGCATCCTCGTGAGGTTTATGGCCGCGCCTGCTGACAACGACGCTAACCACGGCATTCCAGAAAGACTGGCAAAACACACAGTGCGCTACGCCAACTGTCAGGACGTCAACGCCGATGACCTGACGCCGATGATGCGCCACTACGTGCAGGTCAAGCAGGAGTATCCCCACGCGCTGCTGCTGTATCGGGTCGGCGACTTTTTTGAAACGTTTTTCGAAGACGGCATCACCATTGCCCGCGAGCTAGAGCTGGTCTTGACCAGTAAAGAATGTGGCAAAGTGGTGGGCCGCGTACCGATGGCGGGCATTCCGCACCATGCCCTCGATCGCTACTGTATTCAACTGGTGGAAAAAGGCTACGCGATCGCCGTCTGTGATCAGGTGGAAGATCCGGCTTTGGCGCAGGGCGTGATGAAGCGTGAAGTGACCCGCGTCATCACCCCCGGTACGGTGTTAGAAGAGGGCATGCTCAGCGCCCGCCGCAACAACTTTTTGGCGGCAGTCGTCATCGTCGGGCAGCATTGGGGGTTAGCCTATGCCGACGTGTCAACCGGCGAATTTTTTACCACCCAACACAGCGATCTAGAGCAGGTGGGTCAAGAACTCATGCGCCTGCAGCCTTCGGAAACGCTGCTGCCCACCGACGCCCCAGATCTGCGGGCGATGCTGCGGCCCGGCGAAGCGACCGATCAGCTGCCCGACTGCCTGCCGCGACAGTTTTGTTACACGCTGCGATCGCAAGGCGCATTTTCGCAAACTGAAGCGCGACAGCGACTGCTGCAAACCTTTCGGCTGCGATCGCTCGAAGGCATTGGCTGCGACCATTTGCCCCTGGCGGTGCGGGCGGCGGGCGGTCTGTTGGAGTATCTCAAAGACACCCAAAAAGAGACGCAGGTGCCGCTGCAGCTGCTCAGCACCTATGTGCTCAGCGACTTTTTAGTGCTCGACCATCAAACCCGCCGCAATTTAGAAATCACCCAAACCTCCCGCGATGGCACCTACAATGGTTCCTTGCTCTGGGCGCTCGATCGCACGGTGACGGCAATGGGCGGACGAGCCCTGCGGCGCTGGCTGCTGCAACCCTTGCTCTCAGTCAGTCAGATTCAGGAGCGACAACAGACCCTGCAAGAGCTGGTAGATGATGGTTCCCTGCGCACGGCGCTCCAGCAGCAGCTGAAGCAAATCTATGATCTCGAACGGCTGGCCGGACGCGCCGGTTCCGGTACGGCGAATGGCCGCGACCTGGTCGCATTAGCGGACTCCTTTGCGCGATTACCGATTTTGGCGGCGCTGGTGGAATCGACCCAATCCAGCTTTCTGCAAGCCCTGCAGCACGTTCCCCCGGATTTAGAGAAGCTGGGCGATACGCTGCGATCGCACCTGGTGGAAAATCCCCCTCTGTATCTCACGGAGGGCAACCTGATTCGACCGGGCGTCAATGCCGATCTCGATACCCTGCGCGATCAGGTCAAAGGCGATCAGGATTGGATTGCCAAACTCGAACCTTCGGAGCGCCAGCGCACCGGCATCTCGACGCTGAAGGTGGGCTTTAACAAGGCGTTTGGCTACTACATCAGCATCTCGCGCAGCAAATCCGATCAGGCTCCCGACGATTACATTCGCAAACAAACCCTGACCAATGAAGAGCGCTATATTACCCCCGAACTCAAAGAGCGGGAAACGCGGGTCTTCAATACCCAAGACCAGATTCACAGTTTGGAATACGAAATCTTTCAGCAGTTGCGAGAGCTGGTGGGCCACCATGCTGACCTGATTCGCCAGGTGGCGCGGGGCGTGGCTGCCGCCGATGTGTTGGCGGGACTGGCCGAAGTTGCTATCTATCAAGGCTTTTGCTGCCCCGACATGGTCGATAGTCGCGAACTGGCGATCGCCGATGGTCGCCATCCTGTGGTGGAACAACTGCTGCCCGCTGGATTTTTTGTACCGAATTCCACCACCCTCGGTGGAGAAAGGGGCCGCAGGGTGAAGTCAGAAGTCGGCGGTCGGAATTCGGAAACCAGCAATCTTGAACTCAAAACGCCGACCGCCGAACTTAACTCTCCTCCTGATCTGATTATTCTCACCGGCCCCAACGCCAGTGGCAAAAGCTGCTATCTGCGGCAAGTGGGTTTGATTCAACTGATGGCGCAGGTGGGCAGTTTTGTCCCTGCCAGCACGGCACGCTTGGGCATTTGCGATCGCATCTTTACCCGCGTGGGCGCAGTGGATGATCTGGCCACTGGCCAATCCACCTTCATGGTGGAAATGAACGAAACCGCCAACATTTTGAATCATGCCAGCGATCGCTCCCTGGTGTTGCTGGATGAAATTGGTCGCGGTACGGCTACTTTTGATGGCCTTTCCATCGCCTGGTCCGTGGCCGAGTATTTGGCCAGCGAAATTCAGGCGCGGACGATTTTTGCCACCCATTATCACGAGCTGAACGAGCTGGCAGGCATTTTGAACAACATTGCCAACTACCAGGTCACTGTGAAGGAAATGCCGGATCAAATCGTGTTTCTGCATCAGGTGCGACCAGGTGGGGCCGATCGCTCCTACGGCATTGAGGCGGGACGGTTGGCGGGACTGCCGCCCACGGTGATTCAGCGGGCGCGGGAGGTGATGTCGCAAATTGAAAAGCACAGCAAAATCGCCGTCGGGTTGCGTCAGGGGGCGCAGTTCAACGGCAACGGCAAGCGTCGCAAGCGGCGTAGCGTCCAGGAAGATCCCGTTGAGCAGCTAGATATGTTCTCCTGATCGGTCGATCACGGGCTTGGAGAGGCCTCGGGCCCCTCTCTGGAGTGTGGCCAATCCTAGCCTTGGCATGGTT
>CALCPB010000207.1 GCA_937897665.1 uncultured Halomicronema sp.
CGTCGTAGTCAGGGTCGAATGGTTCATCAACTCACCTCCCTAATGCGGATGTTGACCGCGACCAAAGACGCACCCAAGGCGGCAGTGGTTTGGCAAGCCCAGCCCAGCGATCGCATCAATGGCGTCCCCAAGAGTCCGTTGGTCATAGCAGCTCCTTTCAATCAGGACAGATAGATTGCCAAAGCCTGCAGAACAGTCACCTGGTTCTGAGCCTCAGCACTGGCAAAAAGGACATTCTTAATGACTCAGATTCTCATTAGAATGATTTGAGCATACTCTAGAATCTTTCTCAATAAGCCGTCTGTTAACTTATATTGAAGATTCAGGTTGACGACGACGCAACAGCCGGTAATTCATTGAGCTCGAACTGCCCAAGGGAGGTGAACTGCTCAGGAAATCCTCTCGATTAGGAGCTTTCAGAGCTTTCCTCTATTAGTTTTCTATGTGCGTTCTTCGATTCCTCTAGAGCCCTAATGAAGTCGGAGATTGTTGAGAAGCTGGTCAAATAGCGTCGCAAAGCTCTAAAGACCGGTTTTATAAATGCTAAAGATTCTCAATAGATTTAGGCCTGATGATATGAAACCTTAGCTAATAGGTCAGGGTGCTAGCCCTGTCGCTACTGCTCTGAAACTCTGGCTTTCAAAGCATGTCAGCAATTCTATCGGCAGCTTTAGAACATCACTGCTAATAGCTGTTGACCAGTTGTAGCGCAGTCCTTGAATCGGACAGCCGGTGCTCTTGACGAGTGCTACCAAAATTTTCATGATCGGGCTCGTGTGGCGATCGCTGGCTTCCTCAACAGCAGCAAAGGCGTTCGCCCCGAGCAGTTCTCATAGAGTTACTGGTTCCCTTTGGCATCCAGCAGTTCTATTCCGAGCGTTGGGCAGCTTACTTAAGACTCTTCAAGGATGAGCTTATTTATCCATCACCATGAATTTATACGACCGACATAATCGCTTTTCACAGGTCTGAAACGTCGCCATAAGTTTGCTCAGCTAAGTTATAAATACAGCTATACAAAGCGCTAGCCTGTCAAAGTTTTCAAATAAGACAAGACATCCATCAGAACCATGAAGAACGTAGTGATAACAGGTATCCCATTTGGGATTTTTATGGGGCTTTTCTTTAGTCTATTCTATGGAACTGGCTTTGGATTAGTCGGTGGTATTGCCAGTGGTCTGCTATTTGGGGTTGCTATTTCCATATTCACAAGGCTCCAACGAGAAAGAATGGAGGCTAAGGATGCCATCTTTGAAGGAGAACGGGTGCTTTTTCAAGGCCCAGCTAACCATTTCAAGAACAGAGAAGGAATAGGGGGGTGGTTGACGCTTACGCCATCTCGCCTAGCCTTCAGATCGCATGGTGCAAATCTACAAAATCAGCCGGTAAATCTGAGTATTGAAGAAGTTGCTAAAGTTACTCGTGCTCTCACCCTTGGAGTTGTGCCAAACGGACTCCGCATTCAGAAAACGAATGGTCAAGAAGAGTTCTTTGTCGTGTCCAATCGTCAACAATGGGCAAAGCTAATCGCTAGACAAATCAATCATGGTCCGAGTCAGGAATGGTAGCGAAATCAAATGTTATATAAAAATCCAAAGCTTAGAATAAAAATCAATGGCCGCTGCATCTGACCGTTAGGCTTCACCCGCTTACAAACAACAGTGCTCAACAGAACATGCCCCTGATTGAATTAGATTTGCCCACCCCCAAGTCACTGCGAGGCGGGTGGGCGGCAATGGCAGCAGTCCTCGCTGCCCGAGGATGGGACGGTGATGTCTACGCTACCCCCAACCAATGGCTATATCACGATGGCGGTGGCAACTGGGCTGGTCTGCGTTTTCAAGATCAGAACAGAGCGGTGCTGTTAGGCCACGACCATGAATACTCAGACACCTATTTTGGTGAAGCCGCCAGGTATTTTGAGAAGGAAGAAACTGACCTGCTGGCCGACGCCCCTGACTGGTGGAGTCGAGAGTTAGACCCGCCCCCCTTGGGTGAATGGATTAGCTTTATCTATGGTTGGGATGGTCATCGCTGGCAGCGAGTCGCCTACGATCAGCACGACGGCTTTGAGCAGGTTGGTTTGCTCAGAGCCTGCAGTGTCGGCAGCACCGAATTATTGAGCCAGTTTGTGGTGGATGCTCCCGGTCTCAAAGGAGAACCGCCTGACCCTAGGGCCCTCTCTGCACTGGTGACTGCTGATGGCGATGTGACAGACACCATACTGAAGGCCGTAGTCCCCGGCTGGGACATTGCGGCTGGCGTTGCGGCAGCCCGCAAATTCCTTGAGGCTGGCGTTGCCTAATCCCTCACAGTAGAGGACACGGGTGCTCGTGCGATGGGTGGCCTCTCATATTTTTGCCGCGCCCCCTCAGCGCCAAAACATTTTGCTGCTACGAGTCTCATAACTTGCAGGGTGAAATCGGGTGAAAGTAATTAGGCAAGTCGAATCCTTAACTGCTCAAGAAAAGCAGCAGCTTTTTGGTTGGGCGGAGAATATTTTTGGCGTAGACACACTCCACTTGAGTTGGAGACCGAAAGACTTGCATTTCCTGTTCGATTCAGATGGCGAGGCCCTCAGTCATGTCGGTATTCTCAAACATGAGGTCACTGTCAATGGCGAGGCGATCACCGTCGGCGGCATTGGCGGCGTTGTAACCGTACCGGCAGCACAGAAGCAAGGTCTGGCACGTCAGCTCATGCAGCATACGGCAATTTTTTTGGCGCGCGAATGGCAAGTGGCCGCTGGGCTACTCTTTTGTCTGCCAGCAATGGTGGCGTACTACGAAGCGCTGGGGTGGCAGAGAGTAGAAAATCCCGTGCTGATCGAACAGCCGACGGGAGCGATTCCTGCGCCTCTGCCCGTCATGATGTTGCCGCTTGGTCGAGAGGAGTGGCTTGATGGAAGCATTGAGCTTCGCAGTCTACCTTGGTGAAGAAAACCTAGAAGACTTGCAGTCGAGGGCCGTATGACGACGCCATGTCTCCAACTATTGAGGGATTATCGATCAATTTTCAAGCGCATCACAGCAGGTCATGGCAAGAGTCAACTGGCGTTTGGCATAGTGTTATCGAGGTGGTGAGCGCAAAAGGGTGAGTCGTTGGCAAGTCGCTACAGGTTGGCTCGCGCCAGATTTTCAATGAATACGATCGCACTTCTAGTTGCCGATGAATCGGCTGCTCAATTTGCAGAGACCTGAGCATCAATTCTGTAGTACGTTGTAGCATATGCCTGAAGCTGGCAGAATTGACTGGAGTTCATCTGGAAATGCGCCTTGAACCCTACGCCCTTGGCCATCTTGAGGCAATTGTTCGACTTTCGCTGCGGGCCTGGACTCCCGTCTTTGATGCGATGCAGAAAACGATGAACGCCGACGTGTATCAGGCGTTCTATCCCGATCATTGGCGGGTGAGCCAGCAGGCCGCTGTCGAGGAGGTCTGTGCTGCAGTCGATACCCACGTCTGGGTGGCGATCGCCGCTGATGCCACAGTGGGGTTCATCGCGGTGAAACTACATTCAGAAGACAGCATGGGAGAAGTCTATATGGTCGCGGTCGATCCAGACTTTCAAGGTCAGGGCATTGGTACTGCGCTGCTAGAGTTTGCCCTCAATTGGATGAAAGATGCTGGGATGGCGATCGCGATGGTTGAGACTGGCGGAGATCGCGGTCATGCCCCGGCCCGCCAAACCTATGAAAAAGTCGGTTTCGAGGTGTGGCCAGTCGCTAGATACTTCAAGCCGCTCTGAATTCAAAGGCCGGTCTCTAGGACTGCCGCGATCCTAGCCATCCGTAATCAAAACCAAGATTTTGTAGGATGAACCTATCAACCCTTGAGAACACCAGTAAGAGCCTATGAATACGCAGCTGTGGTTTGGAATCAAGGGCATTACTATCGAGATCTCGTTAAACGCGGTCGCGCTGCTTGCTTCTGCTGCTAATCCGTCGACTGCTCTGTTTTTCTCAACCGGTTGGTGGGGCGTTTGGTTCCCCATCTACTTAGTGTGGTTTATCTTTGCCGTGACCGGGTTGGGCATAAAGCTGTCACCTTAAGGGTTGCTCGGAAGCTCATGGTTAAGTTGACGCCAACTGCCGAACAGTCATGAGTAATGGCAGTCACGCTTGACCCATGGAATTTAAGCGCACTTCATCAAAATCGCCCGCAGGTTGCTACGTCAGAAAGTCATAGCAGCCTGCGGGCGCTCATAGTGAATCTGGATTTAGTCAGGAATCAGAGCCCAATCGACTGGCATCATACTCGCCACCAAATCAAATCCCCCATCACCATCTGGCTTGACAACATAAGCCACACCCTGGGGTTCTGGATAGATGCCCGTGGCAGACTCAAAAACGTCATCGTGACCCACCAAGATAGTATTCGTCCCCGCTGGCGGCACTGCCGTCAAGAACGGCATGACGGCATCTCGCATCTGAGCGAACTGCTCGTCAGTATATTCTTCGGCAGGATAAAAGTTGAGAGCAGGGCTTTTCTCATACTCGCCAAAAGCCAAAAAGGCGGTTTGCCAAGCCCGACAATATTGACTGGAAATGACTTGATCAATGGGAATATCTAAGTCCTCAAAGGCTGCACCAATCACTCTGGCTTGTCGCCAGCCATATTCACTCAGCGTGCGCTGGGTTGAACAATCATTCAGGACAATGTTGGGATCGGCCTGGTCGGCATAGTCACTTTCAGTCCGAGCATGCCGAAAGTAGATGACGTATCCCCCTTGCCGCAGTTCGTCGCGCAAAGCGGTGCTCTCCAGCTGGCTGACAAATTCACCGGAGTAAGCGCCAGCTTCGCCGCCTTCACCACCTTCGCCACCTTCGCCGCCTTCACCACCTTCGCCGCCTTCACCGCCTTCGCCGCCTTCGCCGCCTTCGCCGCCTTGAGTAATCAACGTCTCTAAAGCGACGTCTGCGGCTTCAGGGGACGTAGTTTCTACTAGGTCGGCAGCGATCGCGCCATGGGCCCCAAGGGCCAAACATACAGTTGTCAAAAAAAGCTCTGTAGACTTAAGTTGATGAGCCATCTTAATTGGGAGTTGTTTGCAATAAGAAAATCAGTATAGACATTACTGTGGTGCGAGAGCAGTTGTCAATAAAGGATCAGATTTTTTACAGATATGATCGGCGGTTAAATGGATGGCAGCACCATAGAAATAGATAGGATTAACTTCTGAATAGTCTTCTAGACGAAGCCAAGTCCCTAGGATTTCTCCAACATTAATTAGTCTGAATGATCTAGTCGTAAAGCCTCAGCTGAAATTAGATTGCATTAACTAGGTCATATATTCTTCGCCCTATTCATGACAAAGTGAGGCTTCAAGAGAGAAACGATGACAACTGTTCCAGGCACTGCCGGTTACGACAGGTCAATCCAGCAATTCATTGCCAGTAGCCAAGCGCTGGACTTTGCGGAGGTTTGCCAAGCCTTCGTGGATTACCTACCTCCGCTGCCTGGGCGCGTTTTAGATGCCGGCGCTGGAGCGGGGCAGAACGCTGCCGCGATCGCGAAAATGGGGCATTCGGTAGTTGCCGTTGAACCCATGCCAGACTTTTTGACCGCAGCGCGGACAACGTATACCGACCTGCCCATCACGTGGCTAGACGACAGCTTGCCGAGACTTGAGCAGTTAGGCCCAGCACCAGCCCAATTCGACTTCATTCTGGTCGATGGGGTGTGGCATCACCTCGACGCAGCCGCGCGAGCGATCGCCATGGCTCGCTTCGCCTGGTTGCTGAAGCCTGGGGGCAGATGTGCCCTCTCCCTGCGCCATGGCCCAGCAGGCATGGGCACCTGCATTTACCCCACTGACGCAAGTTGTACGATTCAGCAGGCGCAAGCCTGCGGGTTAGCCTGTGTGTTCTGCTTGGAAAATCAGCCCAGCATCTTCAGTCACAAACAGGACGTTACCTGGTCGCGCCTCGTATTGCTGAAGCCTTTGTCAGAGCAATCCTAAACGCTGAATTAGGGCTACAGCCCTCACTGAATCGATGGCTTGTGAGGGCTCGATTTCAGCGCTAAGAAAACAGGGGGCGATCGCGTCGCTGCCTAGAGGCTGTCATCATTTAGCGGCTGAGTCCTGATGCTGAAAGCGGTTCAGCCTCTAGCTAGGTTTACGAAGCGGGCGCGATAATGCCCATACCGTCAGGCTTTCGAGTTTTATTGATGACGCGCCTTAGCAAAACACAGTGACCAATGCCGTGATCTCGAAAATCTACTACTACTGGAGATTTTGTGCAGATGACTCAACCGCCTCAAAATCCCGACAGCTTCGTGCCGCGTCGGTCATGACCTCAACGGGGTGCACCGCACATTTGAGCAAGGTGTTGTTAGAAAAGTAACGACAGCGACCGCAGGGAAAGTGCTGGCTCTGTCGCCTGAGGGTACGCTGTTCTAGCACTTTGCTCACCAACTCGCTGATGCAAACGGATAAAAATGCCAGCATGCTCAGCAGATAAACCGCTAAGCAAATGACCATAAAGCTCGTCTGCCAAAAGCTCATAGCGGGCGTTCTATTAGACTGAAACGCGGTTTACAAATCGGTTGCTGCCAAAACTGGAGGATGGCTTGGCCGGTTAGCTCGGGATATTCGTAATGGAAAAAATGGCGGCCTGCGGGGCATTGCCACCGGCGATCGCCCGGCTTGAACACTGAATTCCACTTGATTTGAGCATTCGGATCAAGAATCACATCTTGGGTACCGTGGCACACCAGCAGCGGGGTCGCTACCGGTGCCAACGTCAGGGCATGACGAGCAATCAAGCTGTGAGGCGCCAGTTCAGCATCTAACACCCGCGTCAGCATCCGCGTAAAACGCGCCGTTATTTTGGGCGATTGCGGGCCAAACAACAGCCTTACCATCTGATTCAGCACAGTCTTACGGCTACAGGGCAGCAAAGTTCTCAAGGTGTAATAGTGAAATTACCAACCAAATTGCGGGTCAGCCCCCACCAAG
>CALCPB010000208.1 GCA_937897665.1 uncultured Halomicronema sp.
TGGAAGCCTTGAGATGCCGTTGTCGGGATGTTGATTAATTCTGTCTACCTACTTATATTCTCGTGATAATAGTGATTTCAGGTCTTGATTGTCGAACCACTCCTATAAAAAAGCATAGTGAATAATGTCAAAAATTTTCTCAGCCTTGCCAGTGAATTTTGAACCGTAGACGTTATTGCCTCTTCACAAAACGCAATAGATTATCCAGCGTAGTTATGAAAAAAATATTATTTCTGACAGAAACGTTTCCTCCAGATCTTTGCGGAGTGGCTGATTATGTGCTGATGCTGGCTTCGAATCTTGTAGAAGAATATGAAGTTCATATTGTCACCCGCAAAAGTAATAGTAACTCTCTGTTGCTCGATAAACGTATAAATCTCTATGAGATTTTATCCGGAAAAGCCTATATCTTTCAGGCAATACGCACAATAAATACCATTCGGCCTGATATTGTAGATGTCCAGCTTGCTTATTCTGGAAGTGGATATTTGCACAAGAAAAACTTGCTGACGCTTATGAACGCGCTTGCAATTTCGAGTTTGAAACAGTCGACTAAATGCTGCCTAACAATTCATGAGTTATCTAGTTTTTTGGACGACGTTCCTTCACTCCTACGAGTCTTTTACCGTGTGATCAGGGATTATTGTCAGACCAGATTTTATGATTATTACTTATGCATGAGTCACAAATACTTGACCTATTTGAAGAAAGCAGAAAATAAGTCAGCCTTATTGGGCTTTTCTAATGTGCCGACTATTCGAAATCATAATCGAATTGAGAATCGCAACCTGATTTTTTTTGGGACTATAGGTCATAATAAAAAAATTGATTCCCTAATTCAAATATTTCGAGATTTAAACAGAGATGACTCATGCTTTCACTTGACGTTTGTTGGCGGCATCGTTGAAGGCTTTGAGTCTACTTTCTTCTGCTTGCTGAAATCTTTGCCTAGAAAATCTTGGTCTTATGAAGGTCGTTTGTCAGGGAATGAGTTGGCAACGATTCTTGATTGCAGTAGCTATGCGATCTTCCCATTTTCTGTTACAGATAAAAATGCAAGTGTGCTAGCCATGCTGGTAAATAGGCTAGTGGTCATTGCCCTCTGTGAATCGTTGCCCACATACGCACAGAATGGCAATTCTTTCTACGGTCTGTCTCAATTATCAGCTTCTGTGATTCGAGGTATCGTTAGCGACACTCTGGGCAAAACGGTTTCTTATCCTGATAGTAATCAATTACTCTCTGCACATTTGATGCAAAGAAAAGAAATCTACGAAAGGTTATTAACTTCTTCCACATAGCCTGATGAATCTTCTGTACACACTAACTGCGTATCCTCCCTTTCTTGGCGGAGCACAATTACACCAACATTTACTCGCACAGCACCTCCAGACAGACCATGACATCCAGGATGTCAGTTTTTGGGATGTGCATCGAACTGTTTGGTTGTTAGGGACCACGCTCAAGTCTTGCTCGCGCCCTAATGATTACACCATCGATACGGTGTCTGTCCATCGCCTGGGATTTAGTTGGGAAGAGAAGCTAAAGATGTTGCCATGGGTGCCCCTTTACTATCCGGTGATGTCTGTTGCCTTGCCCCGAATTGCTGCGGCGATCGCCCCTCACCTGATGCCATTTGCTGCTAGTGCTGATCTGATCCACAACGTTCGTATTGGCCGCGAAGGATTGACCTATGCGTCTCGACAAGTTGCGAGACGACGAGATATTCCGTTTATCTTGACCCCGGTGCATCACCCCCGGTGGCGTGGGTGGCGCTATCGGGAGTACGACAAACTCTACCGTTCAGCAGATGCTGTGATCGCCTTGACCCCGCCAGAAAGGCGAATCTTGGTTGAAGAAATTGGCGTCCATCCTGACAAAGTTCATGTGACGGGGCATGGGCCGGTTTTAGCAGAAACCGCTGCTCCTCGTGCGTTTCGTGACACTTATGGTCTACAAGGGCCGATGATATTGTTTCTGGGCCAACATCATCTCTATAAAGGCTTCAAGCATGTCTTAGCGACCGCACCCCTGATTTGGCGGCACTACCCTGACGCCCAGTTTGTCTTCATGGGGCCTGCTGTAAAAGCTTCTGAGCAGGTATTTGTTGATTTTCAAGATCCCCGGATTCATCGCTTAGGGGCTGTTTCGTTACAGGAGAAAACCGACGCGCTAGCGGCTTGTGATGTGCTTTGTGTCCCATCGTCTCAGGAAAGCTTCGGTGGTGTTTATACGGAAGCTTGGGGGTTTGGTAAGCCAGTAATTGGCTGTAACATTCCTGCCGTTGCCGATGTGGTTAACGACGGTGTGAATGGGTATTTGGTCGAGCAGCAGACCCCGTTGATTGCCGATCGGCTCCTCGATTTACTCACCCATCCTCAAACTGCCAGGGCGATGGGCCAAGCGGGCCAAGTAAAGGTTGAGGCCTGCTATACCTGGCCGCGGCTGGCCGAAAAAACCGCTCAAATTTATCAAAGCGTTTGTCATGGGCGGTGAAATGCCTTGCTACCATGACGGCAACCGAATTAGGCGAGCGGCTTGCAGGCTGATCTGGTTTCTGAATTAGTTCTTAAAACGCGAATCGACGGCACTAGCTACACGGATGCCTGCGATCGCATTCAGCAATGGGCCACAGACCAGAAATCTTGCTATGTGGTTGCAGCTAATGTGCACGTTGTAATGACGGCTTACTGGAATGTCTCTTACCGAGCCGTGTTAGAGGGCGCGGCCTTGGTGACACCGGACGGTATGCCCTTGGTTTGGGCGATGCGTTGGTTGGGCATCCCTCAGCAACAGAGGGTTTACGGCCCTGACCTGATGCTGGCCTGGTGTCAGCGAGCGGCGCAAACCCAACTCCCCATTTATCTATATGGGGGCACTGGTGCCATGCTGGAGCGGGTAACTCAGGCGTTATCTCACCGGTTTCCTGACCTGACGATCGCTGGCTCTTATGCGCCACCTTTTCGGGCTCTGACTGTGGCTGAGGAGAACGCTGATATTGAGCGTATTCATCAATCACAGGCGGCGGTCGTGTTTGTCGCCCTAGGTTGCCCCAAACAAGAACAGTGGATGGCCCGTCAACAGGGCCAGCTCAATGCCGTGATGATTGGCGTTGGTGCGGCCTTTAGCTTTTTGAGTGGAGACGTGACCCAGGCCCCGCGCTGGATGATGCGGCTTGGTCTGGAATGGGCCTTTCGCTTTAGTCAAGAGCCGCGTCGCCTGTGGCAGCGATATCTGGTGAATAATCCCGCTTTTGTAATTCTGCTGGGTGGGCAGCTGAGCTGGCGTTGGCTAACGTCTGTTTGGCCGATCAAGTAACAAGAAACCTAAGGAATGATATGGTTTGGACGAAATTTCGGAACACTAACGGGAAGGCCTGAAAATTGTCCCCCCGATCGCCGACTGTTTATGAATCTGCCTCGCACGATTAATACCAATTCTCTGAAACTGGACTACAGATCTTCCTTTCGGCTCCGCTCAAGGAACGTCGGCTGAGCGAAGTCGAAGCCGACTTGTATGTGTAGCTGTAATTTGTCGAACTGGTATAAGACGACTTTGAAACGCCGATCGCCCCCGCCAGAATCAGTCGATATCCGCGCCCCTCGGCGGCTGCGACTCCAGGATGCGCTGCAGTGGGAGCTACAGCGATCGCTGATTCTGATGCTGGCTGATGTCATAGCGCTGGCGTTGTCTTGGCAAATTGCCCGTACCCTCAACCATTTTTTCTCGCCGATTCCGTCACAGTTGGTGTGGTGGACGTGGCTCTCCATTCCTAGCCCATTGTGGATTTTAGGGGCCTGCACGCTGATCGTCTTTGCCAGTGGGGGCCTCTATGGCAACCGGTATCAGATTAAAAACTATTTGCAGGCGGGTAAGCTGCTCAGCCTCGTTTATCTGGTATCTCTAGTCGGGCTATATTTTTATGACCCCAAGCTTGATTTGCCACGATCGCTCTTTTTTTCTGCCTGGTTAAGCAGCGTCGTGTTGATCATCGGGTTTCGCCTGGCCAGCGGTTTGCTATTGCGCCCCATCGAGCGGCTGCAGGCTCAAACGGCGGTCTTTTTGATTGCGCCAGCGGGACGACTGCAACGCCTATCAGAAGTGCTGTCAAAGCGAGCCCAGGTCGATGTTGTCGGTGCGGCATTACCTAGCACCGCCAACTCTGCTACGACCTTTCGGGCGATTGTGGCGGCTCAAGCCTCCCTCGTCCTGGTGGAAAATATTCCCTCGGCGGATTTGGCCTCAGAGTTGTATTGGAAACTGCGCCGCGCCGGGATCGCTATGCAGCTGATTCCTACCAGTCGCGACATGCTGTACCGTCGGGGCACACCCGAAACCCTGGCCGGTCTGCCGACCCTACGGTTAGACGCGCCGCTAATGGGCAGCTGGGATTATCGCCTCAAGCGCCTGATGGACTATGGCGGTACTAGCTTGGGGGCGCTGTTGCTTGTCCCGGTCTTCGTCGCGATCGCCGTAGCCATTCGTCTCGTCTCTCCTGGTCCAGTTTTTTTTCGTCAAGAGCGGGTGGGTCTGCACGGGCAACACTTTTGGGTTTGGAAATTTCGCACGATGGGGGTGCATGCCGATCAGCAGCAGCGCCTACTAGAGCAGCAAAATGAAACCGCCGACGGTATCCTCTTTAAGGTCAAGCAAGATCCTCGGGTGACCCGTGTTGGGGCTTTTTTGCGCCGCACTAGTTTGGATGAGCTGCCGCAGATTCTCAATGTTCTATGTGGTGAGATGAGCCTGGTCGGGCCGCGACCGCTACCCGTACGCGATGTGGCTCGGTTTGCCGCCTGGCACCATACCCGCCATCAGGTCCTCCCTGGCATTACCGGACTGTGGCAAATCTCGGGGCGATCGGACATCGATACCTTCGATGATGTGGCCCGCCTCGACCTGCATTACATCGACAATTGGTCGCTCAATTTAGATTTAGAAATTTTGGTTGAGACGCTGCGCATTGTGTTTCTCGGCAAAGGGGCTTACTAAAACGTGCTATTCATTTGCGAAGGCGAGATCCGAGCGCTCACTTGAGGGAGAGTGCCGATCTGACAGCCACCCCCGATGTCGTGGCAGCGGTTCCAGGCGGCGCGATGCACACCGGCAGCCAAGACTTTTTTGACTTGGGCGATGGCGAAGGGCGATCGCTAGACTCGTTCTATTGCTTACCGTCGAGGTTGACCATTGAGTGATTTTGCGCCAGTCAGGCCAACAAAGCGATCGCCGCAGTCGTTCTGGAGCCAGTTACCCATTAGGATAGGGTGAGACAGTGATGCGATCGCAAATCAGCAAGGAGCACTATGGCACTGCTCATCACCGGCAAACAATTTGTGCGCGATTTAGAATCGTCTGGCGCTCTTGCCGTTAGAGCCCCCCTCGAAGGTGGATTTGAGGGCCGTTATCAGCGTCGTTTGCGAGCTGCTGGCTACGAAGCTTTAAACCTGACTGTCAAAGGGCTGGGGGATTTGTCGGCCTATCTTACCGACGTCCATGGGGTACGCCCCGCTCACCTGGGCAAAAAGACCATCGGCCAGTCGGCCGCTGTGGGTTATCGATACTACATTCCCCCGATTGTGAACTATCGGTTGGAGAACCTTTCGGCCAAATCGAAGGGGCTGGTGCTGTGGCTGATTGAGGGCAATATTCTGTCGCAACAAGAGATTGCCTACCTGACAGAACTCCCGAAAGCATTTCCGAATGTCAAAGTCGTGCTCGAAATGGGCGGCGATCGCGTCTTTAGCTGGCAGCCATTAGTGAAGGAGTTAGCTGCTTAGTCAGGCCTGAACCGCGGGTCACACTGACGGCATGCGGCTCGATAGATGGGTGAGATGGGTCTATGGAGTGAGCGATCGCCGGATTTTTGAAAATTACTGAGCGTTCACCCTGAGGGCTTTTTTACCAATCGTTACGAACACTTTGAAAATGGGCCAATCTGTTGCAAGATACCCGTGAATTCGAAAAGATCGACGAATTCTCGTAAATTTCCGCAGAACCTATTAGCATAAAAGGGTGAGAGTAATTCATCGGCCCTTAATTTCTCTGCAGGAAGGTTGCTGGTTCAAACTGATTGGTGGAGCCAGCTATCAACATCTTCCGTCTATTCGCAATTTAGCACTGGCCTATGCCTTAGCAGGTGCTGATTGTATTGACGTCGCTGCTGATCCCGCTGTGGTTAAAGCCGTTAAAGAAGCCTTTAGCGTCTTATCTCGACTGCAGCAGCAAACTGCCTTTATTGCTCAATGCCCCGTCGATATCCCCACTGAACTGCCACTTCTAATGGTGAGTTTTAGTGATGGTGACGACCCTCATTTTCGTAAAGCGCAGTTCGATCCTCAGCAGTGTCCAGCAGATTGTTCGCGCCCCTGTGAAGCTATTTGTCCGGCAGCGGCCATCGCCTTTGAACCGTCAATGACGGGTGTCATTGAAGCGCGGTGCTATGGCTGCGGTCGCTGCCTCCCCGTTTGCCCGATTCAGCAGATTGAAACAGTCACCCGCGCAACTTCGGCCCAAGCCGTGGCGTCTGCCTTGCTGAACGAGGTGGATGCGATCGAAATTCATACCCAGGTAGGCCGCTATGACGCATTTATGGCGCTGTGGTCAGCGCTCCAACCCTATTTAAACAACCTCACCGTCATTTCCATTAGCTGCCCTGAGCACGACGACGCGATCGCCTACCTGTGGCAGCTATACGAAGGCATACAGCCGTTATCAGTGCCGCTGATTTGGCAAACTGATGGCCGTTCGATGAGCGGCGACATTGGCAAAGGCACCACCCACGCCACCCTGCGGTTTGCCGAAAAAGTCTTGCGCGCGGGGCCACCGGGCTATGTGCAGTTGGCAGGGGGCACCAATGCTTACACCGTGGCCAAACTCCGGGAGGCGACGACAACGGGGGCGGCGCGATTCAGTATATCACCGTCGTTGGTCGCGACGATCGCCCGGCCTGCCACTGGCCCTACATTTGCGGGCGTCGGCTACGGCAGTTTTGCCCGGCGTCTGTTGAGCCCACTGCTCGATGAAGGCGCCATTTGTCCACCGCTAGCCGCGATCGCCACCCCAACTTCTCCAGGAGACAATTCTGATGATCTAGACCCGGCAATTGCCATCCCTCAGCTGCTGCAAGCCGTGCAGCTGGCCCAGAGCTTAGTGGCTCCCCTCAAGGCGATCCGCCGCCCCGTCGTGACCTCGCCCCAAGTCCCCCTGGGTGAGCAGCGCGAGTGGGTTACGGCATCTACCGAGCCGCCTGTTTATCGTCATTCGAGTAGATTTTAAGTCAGTCTATGGCCTTTCAAAACGACGCCCAGTCCGTTGATTCTGCCAGTTTCTTTCCGGCCCCTGAAGGTACGGCATCGGACTCGCAATCGGCAGTGTACGACGATCTTCATCAACTGTTGGCCGTTTTGCCCCCGCAAACAGCGGCACTCATTCGGCAGCATGAGCAGGCCGATCAGCTTATTGAGGTGATTCTCGATCTGGGTAGACGGCCCGAAGCCCGGTTTCTCTCTGGTGCGGATTATCTCTCTGATGAGGTCGTGACCAAAGCCGATCTGCAATACTGCATTGATCGCGTCGGCTTTTTTGGCGGCGACAATCGCGCCGGGATTGAGAAGACCCTGCACCGCATCAGCGCCATTCGTAATCGCTCAGGCGACGTAATTGGCCTCACCTGCCGTGTCGGTCGCGCTGTCTTTGGCACTATTGGTCTGGTTCGCGATTTGGTCGAACGCGGCCAGTCTATTTTGATGTTGGGGCGTCCCGGTGTGGGCAAAACCACCGCCCTGCGAGAAATCGCTCGTGTACTGGCCGATGACCTCGACAAGCGCGTTGTCATCATTGACACCTCCAACGAAATTGCTGGTGACGGCGATATTCCGCACCCGGCGATCGGGCGAGCGCGGCGCATGCAGGTGGCGAAACCGGAACTGCAGCACCAGGTGATGATCGAGGCGGTTGAGAACCACATGCCCGAAGTCATCGTGATTGACGAGATTGGCACTGAGCTAGAAGCCACTGCCGCTCGCACCATCGCTGAACGGGGAGTGCAGCTGGTGGGCACCGCCCACGGCAATCAGCTCGAAAATTTAATGAAAAACCCGACCCTGTCTGACCTGGTAGGGGGGATTCAATCAGTCACGCTAGGGGACGATGAAGCCCGCCGCCGGGGCAGCCAAAAAAGCGTGTTAGAGCGCAAAGCACCCCCCACGTTTGATATTGCGATCGAAATGCTGGAGCGGCAGCGCTGGGCAATTCATGAAGACGTGGCGGAGACGGTGGATGCGCTGCTGCGCGGACGGCCCCCCGCCACCCAAGTAAGGGCGGTGAATGAACAGGGGGAGGTGGTGACCACCACCGAAGCGCCTCAGCTACCGGCCGTGATGAAAGGGCGATCGCCGGTCAGTGGCTTAAAGGCTGGCGGCTGGCGGGCCTCGGGGCGCATGGTGCCTCCCAAGGGGGGCTCTAGTACCGTGCAACGGTTACCCCTCTCGTCTGAAGAGCAAACCTTTGAAGCCATGCTCGATCATTCCTTAAACGATGCGGCACTGGTGTATGCTGCCACGGACACCGGCGATGGCCTCGGCCTCGTCCCTGAGCCCACTGTCGGCCCCAATGGCGAAGATATTTTACGCATCTACCCCTATGGCATTAGTAAGCACCACCTCGATCAGGTGATCGAAACGCTGCGGTTGCCCGTGCTGTTGACTAAGGATCTGGAGAGCGCAGATGCTGTTTTAGCCCTGCGATCGCACGTTAAACACCATTCCAAACTGCGACAAATTGCCAAGGTGCGTCAGCTGCCCATTCACACCGTCAAGGCAAATAGCATGCCGCAGATTGTGCGCACCCTGCAGCGCCTGCTGGATTTGGATGACAGCAACGTCAAAGCGATGCCCAATCTCAGCTTGTATTCGCCCAATGAGAATGCCGATGAGTTGGAAGCTTTGGAAGAGGCGCGTCTGGCCGTCGAACAAATTGTCATTCCCAAAGGCCAGCCGGTCGAATTGCTGCCCCGGTCATCTCGCATTCGCAAAATGCAGCATGAACTGGCTGAGCATTATCGGCTCAAGTCCTGCAGCTTTGGGGATGAGCCCAATCGCCGCCTGCGGATCTATCCGGCCTAACCGGTTGCGATCGCAGCTGATTAGGCCGGATGGTCGCTGCCTTCAGTGGAAGAGTACGAGGGAACAGCGCTCACCCCCAACCCGATCGATCCCATCACCGGGATTTTTAAGATAAAATTGAGAGCGGATTTTTGGGGTGACGCGTCGAGTTCAGTCCAGGGCTGCAATCGCCTTGGCGACTATTCAGGAGGTCGATTGGCTGTGTCTTTTCGATGGTTTGCACTTTTATTGTCGGGAGCCGTAGCGAGCACGCTGGCCGCTAGCGCTCAAGCCGCCTCGACTCGGGCAGCGGTGCTGGCACCGTCTATTCAGCCCGAGATTGCCCTGCCCTCACCAGCACAGGGGGCCCACACTGACTCAGTGTGGCTGGCCCAGGCCGGTAGCTCAGATCTGTCAGACGCCCAGCAAGAAGCCCTGGATGACCTGCTCACTGAAGGCCAGGATAAGGTCGAAGCCCGCGACTACGCCGGGGCGATCGCCCTATACCAAGAGGCCACCCGCATTGACCCCAGCAATGCTCGACTATTTTCTGGCATTGGCTATCTCTACGTGCAGCAAGGCCAGTACGCCGATGCGATCGCGCCCTATGAGCAGGCGATTACCCTAGAGCCTGATAATTTACCCTTTCGCTATGGGTTGGCTTTTGCCTATGTGCGCTCCGAGGACTATGACAGCGCGATCGCGGCCTACGAAGCCATCACTGACCTGTCGCCGTCCGCCACGGACGCCTATTTAGGGCTCGGCAATATTTACATCACGCTAGAAGATTACGACGCGGCCCTTAGCACCTATGAAACGCTGGCGCAGCGGGCTCCGGGCAATGCCAAAGCCTATGAGGCGCTGGGCACCCTGTCCCTCATTCGCGAAGACTATGCGAACGCTGAGTCTGCCTTTCAGCGGGCCGTGCAAGTGGATGACAGCCGCAGCGCTGCCTATGTCGGTCTGGCTGAAACGCAGTTAGCCCAGGGGGATGTTGACGGCGCGTTTAACAACCTGCGCCGCGCCGTTGAGCTCGATCGCGAAGCCGCCCAGGCGCAGTTTTTGCTCGGCGAGATCTCGATGGAACGGGGCGATGTAGAAGCCGCCTATACCTATTATCGTCGTGCTGTTGATGCCGACCCGACGCTGATTCCAGCGCAAGCAGCCGTCGGTGCGCTACACCTCGAACAAGGCGTCTATTTGCAGGCGATCGCGGCCTATCGCCGCGTACTTGACGCGTTTCCTGGCAATCCGGGGGCGCACTACAACCTGGGTTTGGCACTCTGGGCCGAAGGGTTAGAAAAACAGGCCGTTGTGCAGGTCACCAGTGCGCGCCGCCTATATCTAGCGCAAGAGGATATGGCCTCCGTTGATCGCGTAGACGCGCTACTGGAACTTTGGAACGTCGATACCGAAGCTGAAGGGATTTAGGCGCACGCATGCGCACGGTGCTCCCAACATCCGTTATTTGAGTCAGCACAGCAGCGATCGCCACCCCTCCAGGGCGGCATCCATCAGCGGCCAGCTGCTCACGGGCAACGGTTTCTCTGCGGACAGCCAGGGAGCGTTCCTTGAGCGCGATCGCCGGGTTGAAATTTGTGCTTGCTGCCAATTTTCTGAAACTGCCCCACAACTCTGGAGCCAGTGTCGTATCATCCCTCGGCCCTTCCCTTGGATGCGGAACTACGGTCACGTATTTCAATTAAGGATTGCTGGGGTGATCAACGCGATCGCGCAAAATTCCATAGATCCAATTCGCGTTTGACTTTGTATATAGAGTGAATCCTTCAACAGGTAGCGGTGCTGAGTAAGTCGCCCTCTTACTGCAGTGCCGCAGGGCGTGCCTGCCTGAGGATTAGTTTTCACCGACCCGGACTGACGCAGTCGAAGCAATTTCACCCCTCTTTGACTTCCCTGCTGAGGCAGTCAAATTAAGTCTCCTACATTAGGGGGCTCAAAGCCGCCTGCGCAGACAACAAAGGGAGGTTATGCGTAAGTCCTAGATTTGCAAAACTGATCATTCATAAGGCACCCA
>CALCPB010000209.1 GCA_937897665.1 uncultured Halomicronema sp.
CACCGGACATAATATCGCACCGATCCGCTTCTTAGCGCGGTGTGGTGAGTTTGCTTTGGCCTGGACGGCGACGATCAAGTTCTACCTGAATTTCGTCAGCGGAAATTTCAATTTGTGGCGGGCAGCCATCAATCACTACCCCGACAGCGCCACCGTGAGATTCGCCAAAGGTGGTAATGCGAAACAGATGACCAAACGTGTTACCCATAAAAGCCTGAAGTGCAGCGGTATTTTTCCATCCTAGTACAGCGTGATGGCAGTTGGGAGGCAGCCGCGACTGGCCAAGATGACGCAAGGAACTGATCCGAATTCTCGGTGATCGGACTCCCAATGCCATCTTGGCAACGCCGGGGAGCCGGGGAGCCAGATCTGTCGCTTTGTTGTAGAGAATCGATATAAACTACCCTTCCAGGTTCTCGGCCCCCTTTGCCTCACTACTCCCTCACCATCGGCAATGGCTGGTGAAATAACGCCGTAATCTACGAGTGCTGCCGCGCTTGACGCCAGGTTTTAAAGGCCAGATAGCCGTGCAAGATCCACTGCTCCCAGCGGGGGCGATGTTTGCGATAGTAGTAGCGCTGGCTGCGACGATAGGCCACCGCCATCGGGCCGGCGGCCTGCGCCACCGAGTAGCCACCGATATGAATCACCGTCACGGCAGGGGTGTAGAGGATTTTGTAACCCAATGCCCTGACCCGCTGACACAGATCCGATTCCTCAAAGTACATAAAGAAGGTTTCGTCAAACCCGCCGACCTGCTCAAATAGCGATCGCCGCATCATCAGGGCCGCACCGACGACGATATCAACCACCTGATCGCGGTCATACTGGGCCGCGAGGGCAGGGCGGTTGGCTGGAATACGATACTGTTTGACCTGCTGCAGAGTGCGCCACTCGCCCCACAGGCCAATCTCATGGGCGATCGAAAGTTGAAAGCTGCCGTCGGGGTTGAGCAATCGCGGCCCGACTATCCCCACGTGGGCCTCTGACGTGAGTTTGGCCACTAGCGTCGGCAGGATATCAGCCGTCACAAGCGTATCGGAGTTGAGCAGCAGCAGATATTCGCCTCGCGCCTGCCTCGCGCCGACATTATTGGCGGTGCCAAAGCCGCCGTTTTTTGACTGTCGTAGAAGGTTGACCTGGGGAAACTTCTGGGCAATCAGCTCAGGACTGCCGTCTTGAGAGTCGTTATCTACCACGATGACTTCGATCGCCGGGGTGGACAGATGGCAAAAAATCGAGGTGAGACAGTCAACAATGACCCCTAAGCCGTTGTAGTTAACGATGATGATCGAGACCTGGAGCTGACTCATGGGGTGCGCGAGTTAGTGAAAGCCTGGACACAAGTCCGTTTGACCCTTTGCAGATCAAAAATGAACTTGTTGAGCCATAGCCTCAGCGTAATGCCTTGGGAGCCGTAGCCCATACGGTAGCTGCGCCAGCCCAGTTGGAGAATGGCCGCACCAAAATCGAGGCGCTGTTCGGCAAACGGATTGAGCGATTGGGCGACAGCAGGGGAATAAAACCGTTGAAAAAAGGCGGTACTCAAGTCACGGTGAATACGATAGCTTTTGAGGGTCAACCGGCCTTTTTTGGCCAGCCACAGCACCAGCTCTTTGCGAATGGTGCCTGCATGCTGTTCGGCCCCAATCACATTGCAACCATGCTGCCGATATTGCATCAAAGGCTCGCGCAGATGCACGATGGTGCCCTGCTGGGCGGCGACTAGGGCGATCCAGTGGTCGTGATACCAGTGCCCCGTCTGCCCCTGCGCGGGAAAGGGCAAGATGTGAGCGATGAGCGATCGCCGCAGCAGCATCGTACAGCCGGTCACTGTATTGCGCAGCAGCAGCAGTTCGGGCGTCAATTGCTCGGGCTGGCGTTTTTCGTACTGCCAGACGGAATCATAGAGTGGGTTGCCATCAGCATCAATGAGCCCCAAATCGGAATGGACGAGTAACGCATCGTGAGCTTCGATCGCCGCCAGCAGCTTGCTGAGTTTGTTGGGATGCCAAACATCGTCCTGATCGGCAAAGGCCAGATGGGTAATCGTCGGGTCTGAGCGAAAATATTGCACCCCGTATTCAAAGTTGTGATACGAGCCCAGATTGTGCGGCTGGTCGTGGTAGATAAAGCGCGGATCGTCGGCGATCGTGTTAGCGATGTACTGTCTGATCTCAGGCGTAGAGCCATCATCAGTTACCAGACAGACCCAATCAGCAAAGTCTTGATGCTTAATAGAGTCAACCTGAGCGGCAAAGTGGACGCGATCGCAGTTATAGGTCGCCAACACAATCCCCACGCGGCAGGGGTGAGGGTTGGGAGCGCTAGGAGCTGTTGTCAGTTGACGGCTCAATGTCTGTACCTCAAAGGTTTCAGCCCCTAGCTTGGTTGGTGGAGCGGGCGCGGTAATGTTCGTCCCATAAAATTTTGGTGATTAGCTGATGACGCGCCCTAGACATCGGGAGGCGTTCACTTTGAGGTTAATAGTGGGTGCCGGTTTTGCGGTGGTGTACCGCTGTTTTGGCATCGGGCAGCAAGACTTCGCCCTCGCTGATGGTGGCATAGACAATCCAGTGGTCACCGCATTCCATCCGATTAGCCACTTCGCATTCTAAATAGGCGATCGCATCCTGCAAGACAGGACAGCCATTTTCACCCGGTTTCGTTTCGACTCCCTCAAAACGATCTTCCCCTGGCCCAAAGGGCTTGAGGAAATGCTTCATCGGCCCGAGATGCTGCCCCTCGGGCAAAATGTTGAGCACAAAGGCACTGCCCGGATAGAGCAGTGACTCGATCGCGCGGTCTTTGGCAACGGCCACGGTAAAGCCGGGCGGTGCAAACGTGGCCTGTGACACCCACGACGCCAGCATGGCACTACTAGCATCGCCCTTGCGCGTGGTCACGACACAGAGCGAGCCCACAATTCGACCCACGGCTTGTTCTACCGAGGTTGCGGGGGTGCGCGGGGCTTTGGCCCGTTTGACCTTCTTCAAGGCTTGGGCGTAGTCAGTGCCGACTTCTTCACAGTATTGCAGCGTTGATTCAGTCGGCTTAAACTTGACTCGAATGGGATCAAAGGCCAGGCTGTAGCCGCCATCTTTGAGCTTGTTTTCTAGCAGGTCGATCGCTTCACCGCTCCAGCCAAAAGAGCCAAAGACCCCAGCCAGCTGAGTTTTAGAGGCCGTCGAGAGAATGATGCCCAATGCCGTCTGAATCTGCGTCGGCGCATGGCCGCCTAACGTCGGTGAGCCAATCAAAAAGCCCGCCGATTTTTCAATCGCTGACTTGATGTCGTCAGGGTCGGCCTGCTCGGCGTTGATCGATTCGACGGCGACCCCAGCTTTGGTAATGCCCCGCGCCAGGGTTTGCGCGATCGTGGCGGTATTGCCATAGGCCGAGGCATACACCAGCGCAACCGACAGGGCTTTGCCCTTTTGCTGCTGGCTCCAATCTTGATAAGCCTGCCGCAGCTCATGGGTGTGATAGCGCACCACCGGCCCATGCACGGGGGCAAACATGCGGACATTCAGGCCCCTGAGTTTTTCTAAGGCGACGCTGACCTGTCGACTGTTGGGGGCCATCAAACAGTCAAAATAGTAGCGTCGATCTTCTAACAGGGCGGACCAGTTAAGGTCATACACGGCGTTGTCACAGCGATGCAGACCAAAAAATTTGTTGCTAAAGAGCACCTGCGTGTACTCGTCATAGGTCCACAGCCCTTCGGGCCAGCGCGGGGTGGGAACGGGCAAAAAGCGCAAGCGATGCCCCTGCCCCAAGTCAATTTCCGCTTCACCCCCTTTAACGACCTGAATTTTGGGCGACGCGCCTTCCAGCAGGTCTTCTAACGCTTTAGCTGCTGGGTTTGAGCACACCAGGGTGACGTCTGGTGCTTTATCGAGCAGGACTTTGAGCGTCGCGACCCGGTTTGGGTTGATGTGACCCAGCACGATGTAGTCCAACGCGGCCGGATCGATCTGTTGCGCCAGTGTGGTGATGAAGCGATCAGTAAACGACTGGCCAGGAAAGTCCAACAGTGCCGTGCGATCGCCCCGAATCAGATAGCTGTTGGAGGTGGTGCCCCGTTCCAGAGCGTACTCAATCTCAAAGCGCAGGCGTTCCCAACTGCGCGATCGCATCACTTCGGTATCGGCCGCGATTGTCAGAGTTTGCACATCACGCGATTGAGGAGTCATGGTCTTAAAGGGTTCCAGTGTCAAAAGATGAGCGGGAGCAGGCTGCTTCCATCATAGAGTTTGAGGAGGGCAGTCTGTAGACGCTCGTTAGGCAACCATCGGTTGATCAGAGCTGGTGCTAGCCGATCAGGCGGGCCATCCTGGCAAACCGGAGGCGATCGCGCCTCGGCCCTAGGCTCCAGCGGCGGTAGCAGCCTGCGATCAGGGATTACTCACAATCGCGACTGGCGATCGCGCCGTCGGGCATCACCGTGTCACAAAATAACGCCATGCTCCGATTCACTCCTCGTAAGTTGGCGTCCTTCAGGTTAGCCCCTTTTAAGTTAGCCGTTCCTAGCTTCGCCGATACCAGCACCGCCCCTTCGAGATCGGCCCCAGACAAATCAGCATCCAGTAAGTTGGCTTGAGACAGCTCCGCTTTGGTTAGGTCAGCCCCCGAAAAGTTGGCTTTGGATAGCTGCGCTCCATTGAGGTTAGCCCCGTGCAGCGTGGCCCCACTCAGATTAATGCCATCCATAAACGCCAAAATCAAGTTGGCATTGCTCAGGTCAGCCCCACTGAGGTTGGCGTCGGTGAGAGTAGCAATCTTGAGGTTTGAGCCTCGTAGGTCACGTCCACTTAAATCAGCTTGATCGAGAATGCAGACCGGACATTCTTTGGTGTCTAGCAACAAATCCACGTCTGACTGAATCGCGGCCCAACTCGGTTGAGACAACCCTAACCACAACAGCACGGTGAGACAGGGGACAAGGAAGAAGTGTTTCATGCCAACTTTTACTGGATTGCAATAACGATTACATTGTCCCACCCAGACGAAACATCTGATACAGTTCTGCCGGATATTGGCCAACCCATCGGGTCAGGACGCTTTTTTTGCTCTCATTTGACGCCTCGTGAACGAACAGAATTCACCCGATCGCGCTTGAGGGATGAGAGCGATCGCAGCGACTAAAACAGTTTTCGATGACTAACTTGCTCCCTGCTCATAGCCGTCAAGGTAATTCTCTACCTCGTGAACTTTTTGTCGATCAGTGCGTCAATGCCTTTTATCCTCGTCTCAGTCTTGGACAGGATTTACGCAGTTGCATCGCGCCTAGGCATCCCAGCCGCCAAGTTTGGGGGAGGTCAGATGCCAAGCCCCCTTATATTTAGAGGCTCAAGGGGCCGATATGTAAGTCTTAGATTGGACTGACCGCTGGATTCTGCAACTGAATTTCGAATAATTTTGGGAGGCTACCGATGTTCCTTAAAACGATGAGTTTCGTACCCTTACTGCTGGCACCCCTGATGCCTCTGGCCGTACCGACGATCGCCGCGGCCCAGCGCACGGCCCAGGCCCGATCAGCCGTCCAGATTCCAGTGGTTACTCAGTCTGACGAAACGCTCTATTTCAATCCTGATACGACCTATTCGCTGCCGCTAGTAGTGGAATCAGCAGTGAACGTCAATGGTCGTAATTTGCCGGCGGGCACGGTCATTCAAGGTCGGCTAGAACCGGTAGAAGGGGGCTTGCGCTATGTGGCCACGGGCATCGAAGCGGGGGGGCTGACTGAGCCCCTGGCGGCGACCTCCGTGGTGCTCACAGATATTAAAGACCCGCGCGAAACCTCGACTGGGTCAATTGCCGGCGATGCGGCCATTGGTGCGGCTGGCGGTGCGGTAATTGGCGCAGTGCTCGGCGATGGTATCAGCCTGCTGGAAATTCTCGGCGGGGCCGCTACCGGCGTCGTTGTGGGGAACGTCACAGCCCAGCGGGTGGTCATACTTGAACCCAATGAACCGGTAATCTTACAGCCCCAATAGCGGCTCAAAAAGGGTGCGTAAGCATCCGTATAAGGCAGGTTCGGCTAGCGCGAGGATTGCCGCTGGCGAAGATAAATGGGCACCACCGACAACAGCCCAAGGAAGCCGACAGCGAGGGTTAAGGGCCAGAGCCCTTGACCCCGAATGGCATCCAGACCGGCCAGGCCAATCCAAGTGTAGGCGACAGTGCCGGGGGCGATGCCGACTAGCGTGCCCACCGAGTAGGCACCCACGGGCACCGATGTCAGACCAAACAAAAAGTTAACCAGATTAAAGGGCGACAGCGGCGCAAACCGCACCGCCAACACACAGTTAAAGGAATGGGTATCCATCACCTTGTCGAGGTTGCGGTAGACCGGATGCTTCGCAAACCGATCGCGAAACCAATCATGCAGCAAATATCGCGCCACCCAAAAAGCCGCGATCGCCCCGACGGTTGCTCCAATGAGTGACCACAGTGACCCCCACCACAGCCCAAATTTAGCGCCGCCCACTAAAACCAAAAACGTGCCGGGAATGCCTACCATCGTGGCAAAGATGTGAGCCGTCAAGAAGACCGGCACCGTCCAGGGGCCGAGATTACACAGTGCTGTCAATAGCGCTTGAGGATTGAACAGAAGTGAAAGATGACGGGAAAAGACAACCAGAGTTAAGGCCAGCAACACTAACAGCCAAAAATAACCCTTGCGCAACACTGAACTCATGGCTGAATAACGGATTTAAAGAATAGGTTGCTGGTGCCACACACATCTGAACCTGAGGCTCATTCTGCAGTTAAGGCAGTGGGTCACTCAGCCCTAAATAGCTGTGGATGATGCGTCGAGGAGACAACTAAGGGCTAGTTTAGCAAAGCCTATACGGCGTTATCACCGCCAGAGAATTGAGTGCCCCCCAGACTCAGCCCCCGACCATCAGAGCAAATCTGCTGTTGTCGATCACAACAGCGACCAAGTTCCGAGACCAGCCTTGTGGCAGGTTCGCCGCGCGTCTGCACTTGTTCTGCACCAATCGCTCCAGCCGCAACCTCTAGGGCACATCAGGAAAAATCTGGTAAGGCTTGGTAGAAGTCTCTGTATTCTTTAGGACTGTCACCCATCTCGCCCCCTGAATCGTGAACCCTGATCAGCGCGAGCAGTGGGTATATTTGCGCCGCACTCTACTAGTTTTCGCCATGTTGACGCTGTTTTACGGCAGCATTTTTCGGTTTAAAAATCGCTCAAACTCTTGAATTGGTAGAGGTCTAGAAAAGAGCCATCCTTGTCCATACTTGACGCCATGATTAAGGAGAAACAAGCGTTGTCCTTCCGTCTCAATTCCCTCAGCCACCATGGTAAGTTGCAACTTCGAACCGAGTTCGATAATACTTTCTAAAATAGTCACAATCTGTGGGTCTTTGTCGATCGCCGCCACATAAAACTGATCGATTTTTAGAATGTCAATATTCAGCTGATGCAAATAACTCAAACTAGAATAACCTTGGCCAAAATCATCGAGAGCAACGCGACTGCCCAGAGCGCGTAGACGAGCGAGGATATCGGTGGTGGTCGTGCCTGGCCGAATGGCGGCGGCAGTTTCAGTAACTTCGAAAACAAAGCGATGAGGCGTGCAGGCATCTGACAGCTGTAACGACTGTAGCCAAGTGATGACGGCATCGATGTTGCCAGAATTCAGCTGCGCGGGAGAAAGATTAATAGACGTGTAGAGTCCTGAAAATTTTTGATATAGCGGTGCCTGTTCGTGAGTCACTTGTTGAATTACCCAAGCTCCAATTTTGTTGATCAAGCCGGTCTTCTCGGCAATGGGAATAAACAAACTGGGTGGGAGAATACCTTGCTCTGGATGATACCAACGGAGAAGCGCTTCAGAGCCAATACAATCTTCGGTTTGCAAATCAAGAATCGGTTGATAGTGCACCATTAATTCTTGCTGTTCTAAACCAATTGATAGCTCGCGATCTAATCCTTCAGATTGCTTGACCATCCGCGTGGTTAAAACAAATATGATGCCGCTACACAATGCAGCAACGGGACAACCGAGAAACAGCAGGCGCTGCCATCTGGCGAGTACCCAATCTTTGGAAACCTCGGCAATGACCAACACCTCACCATTTTGTGAAGTCTGAGAAACCTGAATTCGATGCGCTTTCTGATCAAGACTGATCGTGTCTAACGTCGGCAAATTGCCTTGCCCTGCCAACACCTGTCCGTTGCGGGTGTTGATATAGGCCAGAAAGCCATCGGTACTCAAGGCGCACGACTGCGATGCGCCCCAAGGAGCCGTTAAGATTACTGGATTAATGAGGGCATTCACTTCTCCCTGCACCTCGGTGGGCAGACTCAGAATAATGGATTCTTCTCCCATGACGATTGTTCGCTCTCGCCCCACAATTTGTAGTGCTGGAATGCGAGCATCGGAGCGATATTCTGGGTCAATTAATTCCGGCGGGGTAACATCACCGAGGTTAGTTAAAACTAAAAAGCCTTGCTCATCAACAATACCAGTTTCTCGAAATAAAGGATTGTCATAAATGATTCTTTCCAGTCTTTCTTCAGCCTCAGGGTCGTTTGGATCAATCGTGTTAGAAACGTCCAACAAAATCTCATTGCCGGTTCTTAAGACCGTATCAATGCGGCGAACTCCTTCCTCGACAGCAACTTTGAGTGAGGTTCTGGCACTGTTCACATATTCGTAATAAGAGATACTCAGGAATACAGTGGGTGGAATGAGGCTGACCCCTAAAATCCATCCTAAAAACGGCAGATATCTCCTTAGACGACCTCTCATATCTCAATAGCCTAAATACTGAGTCAGACAAATCTAAAGAGCAGCTTGCATAACATCAAGGCGAACTACTATGAGCTTTGCCGCGGTCGCGCCTTATGCTTTCCGCCAAGGCAAAGTGTCGCCGAACAACGTCGTCGCGTTCAACTGCCGCCGCCGGCGCGTAAGGCAACCCTCGGTTAGGCTCGCGAGCTTGTTGGAAGGGCACGAGCGACATCAGGCCATCCACAGCTCTAGGGCCTGATTTTGATGAGGGCTCCCTTTGCCACAATGTCCTCTATCCGCTATCTTCAAGCTGCTATATTCCCTTAAGGCAGGTACCCAAGGTCCTCTGTTTGCAGCATGTCCAGGGCCTCACCCACCGTACTTGTGCCCCAATCAGTCAACATCCGACTGGCAACTTCATCCATCAAAAAATAGCCACCCGCATTGTTATAGATTGTCGTCACCGGAAACGGCTCACTCCCGTTTGGCCCCACACCTGTGATGTAGTCAGCCATCACCACCACAACTTCATAGCACTGGTAAATCAAAAACGAAACTGCCCGGGTTTCCCCCAACCTCCAGGAATTACTGTCCAGGTTGGCCGGTAACTGCTCCAGCAGTGTCCCGTCCGGCAACATCAGGTAAATGGCTAAGTCATTAACGGCAATGCTGGGATCTGAAACTGCTTCAGTCAGGACAAAGGCCACCTCGCCAATATCACGCAGGTTGACCCAAAAGCTCTGCTCAGAATTAATCTGGCGTTCTGCGACGGGCAGATTCCGCTCTACCCAGCCGAGTTCGGCGGGGGTGAGCAACCGCGACTCACCTAGTTCAAGGGCTACAGCCGTAGCTGGTGGGGTAGCCGTAGCGGGAGGGGCTGCTTGAACAGGGGCAGTTGTCGGCTCTGGAGCAGCCGGAGCAACCTCAGCCGGAGCAACTTCAGCGTTAGTCCTTGCAGTCGTTGTAGCTGCCGGTTCAGAAATCTCAGCAGGGGCGGTTTCGGCAGTGGGTGGGGAGCCGCCACAGCTTATGAGCAGACAGGTTGTCCCCACTAAAGTAAAAGTGCGCCAGGGGAATAAGGCAATGGGATGGGGCATCGATGGCAGCCTCAATTTTGGGCAAGAAAAAAAGGTGAAATCAGAAAAACTTCATCTCTGGATACTGACAGGGTGCCCACTTGCCCAGTGAAGGTAATGACCTGTTTGGCTGGGGGCTGGGGTTGAACGCCGACATCACCGCGGCCTTCTCAGTGGAACTGATGCAAATTATCAACCGTACCCAAGCCCTATCAGCTCAACCGGCAATATCGGCTCAATTTAATGAACTGGGGATCGGCGGCTCTACGGATTGCTCAGACGAGAGCCGTCTCTTTATGCAATATCCGTCAACTTTTAGCAGAGATTTTGGAGCAGAGGACGTCGAGGTCAACCGATACAATAGGCTTTTGCTGAGTACGACGCACCTATGGAAGTTATTCCCGCCATTGACCTATTAGCGGGTCGCTGTGTTCGCCTTTATCAGGGCGACTATGAACAATCTCAGGTCTTTGATGAAAATCCCGTTGAGGTCGCGCAGCGGTGGGCCGCAGCCGGGGCAACTCGCTTGCACCTAGTCGATTTAGATGGAGCCTAAGCCGGCCAGCCCGAAAATTGGCAGGCGATCGCAGCCATTGTCGCGGCTGTTAACGTGCCGATTGAAGTGGGTGGCGGTCTGCGCGATCGCGAGCGGGTGGCGGCCTTGTTTGACCTGGGAGTGCAGTACGCCATTCTGGGCACCGCTGCGGTCGAAAATCCCGACCTAGTCAGCACCCTCAGCACCGAATTTCCCGGACAAATAATAGTGGGGATCGATGCCCGCGATGGCCAGGTCGCCACCCGCGGCTGGCTCGAAACCTCGGCAGTCGAGGCGATCTCGTTGGCCCAAGACATGGCGCAACGGGGTGCTGCCGCCATTATCTATACCGACATCAAACGCGATGGCACCCTCAAAGGCCCCAACCTAGAAGCGTTGCGGGCGATCGCTGAAGCCACGACCGTACCCGTCATCGCTTCCGGTGGCGTCAGCTCTGTCACCGATCTGCTCAGCCTGCTGACATTAGAGAGACTTGGGGTCAACGGCGTCATTGTTGGCAAAGCCTTGTACACCGGCGATATCAGCCTGAAAGAAGCGCTCCGCGCTGTCGGTCCTGGTCGCTGGCAAGATGTGCCCACTGATATCGGCCCTTCTTTTGCTTAAAGGCCAAAACCTGAAGCGAACGATCAGACTCTGAAACAGAATTGCCACCACTAAAAACCGGGCCGGAAAGTCAATCATCAGGCCCGGTCAAGGGCAAATAATCTCAAGCG
>CALCPB010000210.1 GCA_937897665.1 uncultured Halomicronema sp.
TCTGTCATAGGAGAGCTTGAATTTACGGAATCAAGCCTGACTATACTATCTCGGCGGCGATTAGACGCCTGTCATCAGGTGCGTTCAAGCATTTTCCGAGCTTTGCTCGGTAGATGTTTGAGCCCTATGCAAAGAGTCGCATCCCCAGCCTTGAGCGGGCGACTTGACGACAGTGGTGAAGCCACGATCTTGGCGATCACGGCTTCCCTGCCATTGCTTGCGGTCAGGGTCACGCCACAGGGATAGCGCTCGCGGCCACTGTCGATCATGCCCATGGTGAAACCGGATGAGCCGCTGTCTTGGACGGACGGACGGACATGACGCCCAAAGCGTTGCGGGTAGAAACGTGACCAGTCGCCTCTCTACCCGCAAGCGTCGGGTCATCCAGAGGTGGAGGGCTTAGCGGAGCCAGCGACGGGACGCGATCGCCCCGGTGCCTGCCAGCATCATGCCCACGAGGCCGAGGGGCTCAGGCACCGAAGCGGCCCCACCCACTAAATCGGCATCCACCTGCGCCCGACCCACGGCGGCACCCGTTAACGCTGGGGCCAGCGTGGGATCGGCCAACAGCTCGCTCAAGAGACCGCTAAACTCCGGCGAGACCAACAGGTCACCATTCAACGCCAGGCTACTCTCGTCTGACGCGGCACTGGTGGGCTCAAAGTCAAACAAGATCGCTCCGGTGGTCAAGGTATCTCGCACAAAGATGCCGCCCCCGTCGCGTCGGCCAATATCAAAATCACCGACGGTGACTTCAGTCCCACCAATATCCAGGGTGACCGAGCCGGTATGGCGAATCGTTCCCATCGGAGCGGTGAGGCCATCATCAAACATGAAGTCGGTGTCGTCGGTAATGTCAAAGCCCACCTGAAACTCGCCCATGCCATTGGCGAGGGCATCTTCACTAGCGGTTACCAGATTGATCCCGAGAGGGCTCAAGACATTTTCAAAATCGAGAAATACCCGTGTTACGCCAGCATCTACTGCAAACTCTGCCGCAGCGGCAGGAGTCGCTAGAGGCATCGTCGCGACGATCGCGACGGTAGCCGCGCCCACCACACCCGGAACTAGATATCGATTCATAGATTTCTCCTAAAAGCATTATTACCAGGGCAAAACACCCGTGAAGTGACGGTCACTTCTAGAAGAGAATACGGAGACTGCCCAAAATTGGATTGGGTGCAGGTCAAAAGAATTCACTGCCGGCCAAAAATCCCAGTCAGGGCAATCCGATCGCGATTGGGGCGCGTATTGTAAGTAGGTAAATTTAGGGTTTGCCGCCTGATAAACTCGCTAGCTGCCTTGAGTTCTTATGCACTCTAAGCCTGAGACGCTTGCCCCTGACTGTCTGCAGACCGCGGCTGACCGCGATCTACTAACCGCCATGCAGCAGGGACAAGTCGAGGCGCTGCGCGAAATCTATCGGCGGTATGAGCGCTTGGTGTATTCGCTCGCCTGCAAAGTGCTGAAGACGCCGGAAGAGGCTGAAGATCTCACTCAAGAGATTTTTCTGAAACTCTGGCAGAGGCCTAATTACAATCCTGATCGGGGCACCCTCAGCACCTACCTGTGTTTAATCACGCGATCGCGTGCCATTGATCGCCTGCGCTCTCAGGGCGCTCGTTATCGTCTGGTGCAGCGCTGGCATCATACTCACCCTGACCGCTCAAAGGTTAATCCGCCGCTAGAGCAAGCCAGTCTGGGCGAACAGGCCCATCGGGTGAGAGCGGCGCTGGCGGATCTAGCGCCTGCCGAACAAGAAATTTTAGAAATTGCCTATTATGAAGGCCTCAGCCAGTCGCAGATTGCCCAACGCCTAGAGATCCCTCTGGGTACTGTGAAGACGCGCTCTCGCCAAGCCTTAAAAAAACTCAGACGACGATTGCAAGACCTCACCTAGTAAGACACAATGACCCGCTCTGATTTTCCTGAGAAATGGCATGACCTGTTTGCTGGCTACGCGCTGGGCAATTTAACCCCGGCTGAGCAAGCGGAATTGGCTCAGCTGCTACAAGCGATTCCTGATTTACAGCAAACTCTGCGAGAGTATGAAGCCGCCCTGGCGCAATTGCCTCAAGCCCTCGATCCCCAGGTGCCAGGGAGCGATTTAGAGGAGCGAATTCTGCAAGCCGTCCAGCCTTCGCCTGCGAGCCCGACCCCGGCTCCCGAGCTCGCGGCGGTGCCTCTGTTCAGTCGTCCTTACTGGTGGGCCTTGGGCGGGGCGATCACAGCAGGCATCTGGCTGTTTTTAGGCGTCGATAATCTGCGCCTGCGGCAGGCCGTTACCACCCAGACTCAGGCCCTCAAGAGCGCTCAGCAAGACCTCACCCTGGCGAATGACACCATTCAAGATCTGCAGCAACAGCAAGATCAGGCCGAAACCGTGCTGACTAGCCTCCGCAACTCGCAAAAGGCCGTCTACGCGCTTGAGGGCACGGGCGATTTAGCGACGGCGGCGGGCAGCGTGGTGACCCTGGCAGGGGAAAGCAAAGCGATTTTGGTCGCCCACAATCTACCGCCGTTACCCGCCGATCAGGTCTATCGCTTTTGGGCCGATGTCGAGACTGCTGAAGCGCTGATGTATTGCGGCGAGTTTACCCCCCAAGACAATGAGCCGATTCAGTGGTCGCTCCCTTCGGTGGCCTGTACTGCCCCCGCAGCCCAAGTCTTAATCACCATCGACCCTGTCACTGCCTCGACCGAATCAGGCGGTGAGTTAGTCATGCATAGCCTGCCTGCACCCGGATGACGGCAGAAAAGGCAGGTTAAACTTAAAGCGAACTGGGGGATGCTGTCATGACTGTTTCGGCCCACGTCAATCACGCCCAAACCCCTGCGATGAACGGGGCGATCGCCCCCACCCAGCCGGTGGTAGCGCTAGAGCAGATCTCACGCGTGTACGGTACCGGTGAAGCGATGGTGCGGGCCTGCGATCGCATGAGCCTGACGATTCAACGGGGAGAATACTGCGCCATCATGGGCGAGTCGGGCTCTGGGAAAACCACGCTAATGAATATCATTGGCTGCCTCGATCGCCCCAGCAGTGGTCGCTATCGCCTCAACGGGGTGGATGTTTCGCAGTTGGGCAAAAATCGTTTGGCCCGCATTCGCAATCAAAATATTGGCTTCGTGTTTCAGCGATACGAACTGCTGAATAGCCTGACGGCTCTAGAGAATGTCATTTTGCCGATGATGTATACCGGCATCGGGCGATCGCAGCGGCGGCAGTTAGCGGCAGACGCTCTGGGTCGCATGGGGCTGGGCAATCGGCTCGATAAACGGCCCACTCAACTGTCGGGAGGGCAGCAGCAGCGCGTCGCCATTGCGCGGGCGATCGTCAATCGCCCCTTGATATTGCTGGCAGACGAGCCCACGGGCGCGCTCGATACTCACTCTGCCGAAGCCGTGATGGAGATTTTTGCCGAACTGCATCAGGCCGGGATCACGATTGTGATGGTGACCCACTCCCACGAGGTCGCCTGCTACAGCAAGCGCATTATTCAGGTCAGCGATGGGCGCATTTTGCACGATCGCGTCTCGCCTGCTGATTTACCGCAGTAGCCCCGCTGATCCCCAGCTCGCGCCCGGCGCTCAAGTTTGACCAACCCTAGAACTATGCTGTTGACGGATACAACACGACTCCGCAGAATTGGGGATGGCTGAGGTATGGCACTGGATCAGGACAACACCGTGGAGCAATCTCCCCCCGAAGATCTGCAGGCCGCTACGCCTCGGTCATCGGCTCATGCCGACCGGGCCGAGACCGAATTGGCCGAGTCTAATTTTGCCGATTTTGGCCAACTCACGACTCCCCAGGCTCAACAGCAGGCCGGACTTAAGTGGATCTTAGGCTCGGGCTTCGTCTTGCTCTTAGGCATTGGCGGCTGGTTAGGCTATCAATGGTTTTTACAGTCACCCCCCGCACCGCTGGCCGTTGCCCTGGCCCCTGTCGGACGAGCCGATCTAGAAGACATCATTACCGATTCTGGCGTGGTGGAGCTGGACGGGCTGCAAACCTTCAAAGA
>CALCPB010000211.1 GCA_937897665.1 uncultured Halomicronema sp.
ATGCTGACGTGGGCGATCGCTTCACGGGTGGTAGCGGTCGCGATGAGTTTCGCCTGGGCAACGGTCACCTCCCCAATGGCCCCAAAATTACTATTTTCCCACCGGTGCCTGACTTCACCATCGATGATTTCACCCTTGGCCAAGATCTATTGACCCTCAATTTCGGCATCACATTCGACGATCTAACCTTCCTAGATACGGATCAGGGGTGCATCATCAACGCTCAGACCCGAGCCGGGCTGGTGTTGTTAAAGGGAGTCAAAGCGCAGGATCTGACGGCAGATAGTTTCCGATTTGCCGACCCTGAGCAGGTAACCCGATTGCAGACTTACCTGGACGAGATCTTGGCCGATAGCAACTTTCCCGGTATTTCGGTCGCGATGATGGCCCCCGACGGCACCACCAGGGCGCAAGCTCAAGGCGTTTCGGATTTGGCACTGCAGACACCGTTAACGCCAGATGATCGCTTTGTGATCGGCAGCGTTACCAAGTTGTTTACCGCAACGACGGTCTTGCAACTGGCAGAGGAGGGCCAGTTGAGCCTCGATGACCCGATGAGTCAGTGGCTGCCAGACAGTGCCACCCGCATTCCCAATGGCGATCAAATTAGCCTTCGACAGCTGCTGGGGCATACCAGCGGCATTCGTAACTACGACGAGGATGCCCTAGCGGCCATTGACGCTAATCCAGAGTTAGCGCTTAAAGAATGGACACCAGAAGATTTCATTGCACTGATTTACGATCAAGAGCCGCTGGGCGAGCCTGGGCAAATGGCCTACAGCAATACCAACTATGTGCTGCTAGGGCAGATTATTGAAGCAGCGACAGATACCTCCCTTGAGAGTCAGTTTCAAACTCGAATCTTTGAGCCTCTGGGCCTGCAAGATACGTTTTATGCATTGCCGGAGAATATTCCCGGAGGGTATGTCAAATCCTATCAAGACCTAGATCAAGACGGTGTTCTAGAAAACTTGCTCAGCCAGGGACATCCTTCCCTTTCGGTTAAAAAAGCCGGGGGCGGCATCGTTTCAACACCCACGGATTTGGCTAATTTTGCCCAGGCGCTCTTTTTCGGAGAACTGCTGACACCAGAGTCTTTACAGGCAATGTTGGAGACTCGTAGCCCCTTCGGCGATGTTGAATATGGTTTGGGGGTGATGTATGACGAACTGCCAATGGTTGGCAGACGGCAAGGGCATGATGGCGCTCAAGATGTGTTTGGCTGGCGGGCCAGCCTGTATCACTTGCCTGACCTGAACCTGACTGTAGCGATTACGGCCAATAGTTACTCAACAGAGGCCGATCCAGTCAACGACTTACTCGGGCACATTATTCTCGCCGCGCTGGAATGATACGGATTATGAGAATCGATCACTGGAACGACGTTGATCCCGTCAACACTAACCGACTTTCTGCTTTGAGCGCTGGCTGAAACCCTGAATATCGAAGGGTCGAGTTCAGCGCACGTAATGCGTGATCTAATAAGAGTTCACTGGCTTGCACCGAAGCTAGTCAAAAGACAAATAGTGAGTTGTCTCGATGAAAGCGCTCATTCTGAAGAAGGAGACATAGTCATGAAAGATAACGTAATCCGAGCGGCGGTTGGCGCACTTGTCTTCGCAGCAGTATGGATCATTATTTCATTGCTGCTTTCGAGCGGCATTTCTTGGGTTGGCGGAGTAGTGGGAGCTGCAGCTTGGTTTGTCACCTGGATAGTAAGCAGTCAAGTGCGGCGGCATGATTAGCGCCAAAACTGTTCGAGCGATTCAGGGAGCTGCATAACGTAATAAAGAGAACTTGAGCGGACCTAGTTAACGTGAGTTCGGGATAAGAAATGGAGGGGCTAAGGAAACTGAAACTAGTCAAACATATTCAGCAATGCCCCTCCTATGGATGTTTAGAAGAAACGATTCATCCCTTATCGATGTAATGACGCATTCTCAGAGGCGCGCTCTAAGGCGATCGCTCCTTCACGACCTGCCGCGATGAAAAATTTGGCACCAAATTTTTCGGCAAAGTTGCTGCGGATGACACAGCTTGTGGGCGCATCGGACTTTGCGCCCACATCAATCACGTAATGGGAAAGGGCCAAATCATGCCCATATTGCTGACTTAAACGCGATCGCCATTGGGCGATGGCTGTATCAAAGCTGGGAAATAATGCCAGATAGCCCTCACAGTAAGTCTCAATTGAGCTGGGCTGAGCTAGGCAAGGTGTATTTTCAGCTGGACGGTTACTCAGGATACGGGGAAGACGCTCCATAATTAGAGGACGAGCGCCTTTGACCAACTGAAACACATATATCAGCGCCTTTCCGCTTGGTTTTAGGAACGTATCCAAACGTTCGAGTAGCTGTTCAACCAGTCGACTGCCCTCGGAGCCGCCATTGGAAGTGAGAGTGCCCTCAATTTCTTCTGGGGTCGGCACAAAGGGTGGGTTCGCCAGAATGAGATTGTATCTATGCTCTGGCCTAAAGTCTGCGATATCCCCCGTAATCGAGGTGAATCGGCTGAGGGAGACCTGATTGAGGCGAGCGTTCTCTTGATGAAACGCTACCGCTCTAGGGTTGATGTCGAGAAAATCGACATGGCTCGCCCCTACCTTCAAAGCCGCGAAGCCTAACGGCCCAGCTCCCGCAAACGGTTCGAAAACGTGCTGGTCGCGAGCGATTTCTGGGAAGTTCAGTACATGATTCATCAAACTGCCCTGAGGACTCCCGAGCGGTAGAATCTGCCACGGGTCCTGCTTGCCAAGCCGCTCAGTCTTTATCGTGAAACCGTTCGCAAACCGATAGAAAATTTCTTCTCCCAAGACCTCTACTGTCCGTTGCAGACGATCAGGAATGGGAGAGGGGAAATCAGAAGGAATCGTTGTCATGGGTTTGCGCAACTCCAGTCATGATTTGTTTTGTCGTCAGTGATGTATGCCTTTGCGGATCATTCGGTGGCCATAGATCAACAACAAAATCCCAAAACCCCAGCAGACCAAGCAAACAATCAGTTCGGCGACTGTTATCGTCGGCAAGTTCTGGATAACGCCAGCGAATAAAAAGCTCCACCCAACATCACGATAGCGCCTCCGATCATGAGAGCGGCGCGAATCATGTCTATCGCTAGTGAAACCTCACGGGGATTCTGGGGGGCGTCTGGCTGACGAATGCATCGTTATCTTTGTTCATCACAGACGATCTCTTACGTCGACGGGCTAACCGCGATCT
>CALCPB010000212.1 GCA_937897665.1 uncultured Halomicronema sp.
TATCCAACATCAAAAAAATCCACCTGAAGAACCCGGTTTCTGGGAGCTGATCAACAAGCCTGACAAGGTTGTCATCGCAACCGGATGCTTGAACACGTTATGGTTGGGAAGACTCTAAGACTCCGCGCTGCCGATAAACGGTGTGGCCCACTGTCGCCAGTTTTCTTTATTAAAGGGCGATCGCCATTTGCGAATGAGGGCCGATTCCAGTGCCTGTCGAGACTTGCGCTCAGCCGGAGCATAGGGCCAAAAGCCGATATTGACCTGCACGGGTAGCTGCGCTGAACGATGAGCGGCGACGTAATTTAAGATGTAGCGCTTGCAATCATGGGTGCCTTTCCAGCGTTGGTTGGCCTTGATGGTTTCGCCCACGTAGAGCAAGAGGTGAGCTTCGTGATCGACCACAAAATAGAGGGCCGCGTTGCCCACATCGGTCAGCTGCTCGCGCCAAAACTCCGCATTGCGCTGCGGCAAGGTGAAGGGATCGAGATCATCAGCCGGTGAGGCGGCCACCGGCTCAAACAGCGTGCCCTGGGTCGTCGCCGGACTCAGTGAGACCGTTTGCTGAAATTGCCGAATACGCTGTTTCCAACGGGTGAGTTCGGCGGCGGTGAGATGGGCTAGCGCGGTGGGGCGATTGTAAGCCCAGGACACCTCAGCAGCCTTTAAGTCTTGAGAGGAAAGAAGAGACGGTTGGTATTCTGCCACGCGATTGCCGATATCTAGCGTTCTTTTCTTGCCGATGATACTGCAACGACGCTAGGAGGATCATCCTCTGGCCGCGAATATTACAGATTTCTAAGATCCCGGCGAGCTGAGGAATCGAGCATGGCCCAAAATTCCGCTGGTGTTGGCTCAATCTACGCGATAGTTTCCGTTTGCCGACCCAACTCGATAGGCTATAGAAAGTCTACGATGCAATTTTGTGGTGCTCATGCCCCCAGCCCCAATGAAATGGATTTGGAGTTTATGCCTGATTTTGGTGATGGTGTTGACTGGCGGCTGGTCCCCAGCGGCGATCGCCGCTGAGACCCCCATCCCCACCGCTGCCTACAGCGAGGCCGACATTCAGGCGATTGCGGCACTGCGCGAAAAGGCGTTCATTACCAGCCAGTCGGGTGACTATGCCGCTGCCGATGATTACTGGACGCAGCTGCTCGACTACCTGCCGGACGAAGCCGCCATTTGGAGCAACCGCGGGCTCGTGCGGGTGAGTCAGTATCAGTTGGATGCGGCGATCTCTGACTACACCCAGGCGATTACCCTGGCGCCAAACGAAATCGATCCCTATCTCAATCGAGGAGCCGCCTACGAATTTAAAGGGGAGTGGGACGCCGCAATCGCCGATTACAATAAGGCCCTGGCCATTGATCCTAATGAGGCGGGGGCTTTGAACAATCGAGGCAATGCCAAAGCCGGCCAGCAGCAGTGGGACGCCGCGATCGCCGATTATCAAGCCGCTGCCGACCTCAACCCCAACTTTGCTCTGGCGCGAGTCAACTACGGCCTCGCCTTATACCAGGTTGATGAGGTCCAAGAATCGATTCGTGTGTTGCGAGCGGTCGTGCGCAAGTATCCCAACTTTCCTGATGCGCGGGCGGCGCTGACCGCTGCCCTGTGGACTGACCAACGCCAAGGCGAAGCTGAAAGCCAGTGGGTGGCCGTGGCAGGCCGGGACTCGCGCTACAAAGATCTGGACTGGGTGCGCTCCATTCGCCGCTGGCCCCCCAAGGTCGCCGATGCCCTTGAGCAGTTTTTAACATTGGAGGGCTAAGCGATCGTGTTGGAGTTGGGGCTGATTGCTACCCTCGGGTTTCTGGGCAGTTTCGGCCACTGTGTCGGCATGTGTGGCCCGATTACGATGGCCTTTTCCCTGGCAAATCAATCGGGGCCTGATACGGCTGATGCTGCGCCGCGCTGGCAGCAGTGGCGGTTTCATCTCTTGCTCAACCTGGGCCGCTTGACCAGTTATTTGCTGGTGGGGGCGGCGATCGGCGGGCTAGGGTCAGTGCTGGTTGCCGGTGGACAGGTCGCAGGTATCGGCAGCGGGCTGCGTCGCGGCATGGCCCTGCTGACTGGCAGTTTACTGATTCTGATCGGCCTGCGGCAGGTCGCGCCCCAGTGGCTGCCGCAGCTGCCGTTTTGGCATCCCTTGCGCGGGCAGCTGCACGATCGCCTCCAGCGGGTCATGAGCCAGACGTCTCAATCCTCCCAGTGGTGGACACCGATCGCGCTGGGGTTAGCCTGGGGGCTGATTCCCTGTGGCTTTCTCTACACAGCGCAAATCAAAGCGGCGGCCACCGGTTCCGTGGTGGTCGGCGGGGCGACCATGCTCGCCTTTGGCCTTGGTACGCTGCCGATGATGGTGGGATTGGGAACCTATAGCGCCTGGCTGAGCGGCGATCGCACTAGTCAGCTATTTCGCTTCGGCGGTTGGATTACACTCCTCATTGGCCTGCTAAAACTCATGCTCACCGGCGCCCTGATGGTCGACTATGCTGGGCATCTGGC
>CALCPB010000213.1 GCA_937897665.1 uncultured Halomicronema sp.
CTCAGTCAGGCGTCGGGTGGATGAGCCAAGGCTAACGTTTGGCTCAACTTGAACCACCAAGGTTTACCAGGGAGAAAGTAAGGAGGCGTGCTTAGATGGGTGATGCCGTCTCTGGTGATCGACGACAGCGGCTGTCCTACGATTAGTGCTGGCAACATCTCAAGTCACCCGTCCGGATATTGGGAAGCGGCCGCGAAATGCCAAAGGTGTCATGCCGCCGCGGGTACACCGATTGAACGTTGAGTTTCGGGTCGTGCAGCAGCCGTGCAGTCGGGGGACGCGTCAGACCAAGATGACCTCTGTCTAGCCGACTGGCCGCGATCGCCGCACAATAGTGAAGAGACGGTATTTTGAAGTCAGAGTGGGGTGAGCCCCACGTTTCCCAAGCAAGTTATGAGCTATCAAGATTCGATTGCGGAGCACTTTCACGATCGCACGAAGTACAGCCCAGACACCCTAGCCACGGCGGCGGGGGCCATGCAAGGGCCACAGCCAGAACCGTTTAAAACCTATCAGTTGGGCACAGAAATCGACTTGAAGCCCTTTTTAGACGAGTCGAAAGTATCGGCGCAGGCCTCTCAGACTGATCGGGCTTGGGCGCGCCTCTCACATTTTTTGATTAACGTCTATGGCTTAACGGCCCAAGTGAAAACGCTGTCAGGGCCAGCGTTTTACCTCAGAGCAGCACCATCAGCCGGTGGCCTGTACCCCACCGAACTGTATCTCGTTTCGCGGGGGCACTCGCTGCTGCCAGCCGGCCTCTATAACTATCAGGCTCGCACCCACAGTCTCTGGCGATTTTGGGATGATCACGTCTGGCAGGCTTTGCAGACCGGCTGTTTTTGGCATCCCGCCTTGGAACACACGCAATTGGCTGTGGTGTTGACTACCGTGTTCTATCGATCGGCGTGGCGATATCAGGCGCGGGCTTATCGGCGAATTTGTCTAGATGCCGGTCATGCTTTAGGCAACTTAGAGCTGGCCGGTAATCTGGTCGATTACCGACCGCATCTAATTGGGGGCTTTATCGATTCAGCCATTAATCAGCTACTGTATCTCGATGAGACGGCTGAAAGCACACTAGTGGTCGCCGCTCTTGCTGACCTGCTGCAGGTTGACCAAAACTTACCGCGGCTGAACACAGTTCAACCGGCTCCGCGCCAAACCAAAGTCTCACGGATGGCGGATGATGAACTGTTGCCCTCTCTGCATCAGGCGACTCGAATTGAGCAGGATGACGATTTTCGTTGGCAGACTCGTGCCCAAAGTGTCGCTGCGTCTGCAGAGCCGGAGGCTGATGTTCAACCTGATGACAAATACAACTTTCCATTTGGAGTCAAAGTTTCCACAGTAACCTCGCCAATTCATTGGGACGATCGACTGCAAGGGCTAGAAAAAACCATTCTCCGGCGGCGCTCTACCCGACAGTTCAGTGGAGCATCGCTGACTTTAGATGAACTCAACACCGTGTTGGATTTTGTTTATCAGCCTCATCACTATGTCGAACAAGGACTCGACAGCGATCCAGATTATTTCGACTTGAGCCTAATTCAAACCTTTGTGGCCGCCTCTGGGGTGGATAGTTTAGAGGCAGGCTGCTATTACTACGCACCCCAGAGGCAAGAACTGCGACAAATTCGGTTTAAGAATTTTCGGCAGGAGTTAGGCTATCTCTGCTTGGGGCAATCGCTGGGCCACGATGCCGGGGCCGTCATCTTTCATACCGCTGATTTAAAGGCCGCGATCGCCCGCTACGGCGATCGCGCCTATCGCTACTTACATCTTGACGCGGGGCATTTGGGGCAGCGGATCAATCTGGCTGCTATTCGTTTGGGCTTAGGCGTCAGTGGTATCGGCGGCTTTTTTGATGATCAAGTCAATGATGTGCTCGGGATTCCTGAAGATGAAGCGGTTTTATACATCACAACTCTAGGACGACCGGCTCTCGGCCAATAAGGTCTCATCTATCACTGCTCGATGAGACTCGACAAGTGACTCGGCGACGGCGAAAAACCCAGATCGCAGTAAGCTGAATCTAAGACAGTTCTACGACAGTGCAACCGAGTTTCTTTCTGCCATGGTCACAATCAACGAAAATTATTTGAAGCTCAAAGCGGGCTACCTCTTTCCAGAAATTGCCCGCCGCGTCAAAGCATTTGCCGACGCTAATCCCAATGCCCCGATTATCAAACTCGGTATTGGGGATGTCACGGAGCCCCTGCCCGAAGCCTGTCGCACTGCGATGATCAAAGCCGTTGAAGCAATGGGCGATCGCGAGTCTTTTAAGGGGTATGGCCCTGAGCAGGGATATGAATTTCTGCGCGAAAAAATTGTGCGCCATGATTTTCAATCACGCGGCTGTGATATTACCGCTGACGAAATTTTTATTTCTGATGGCTCCAAGTGTGACTGCGGCAACATTTTGGACATTTTTGGTGACGACAATAGCATCGCTGTCACCGACCCCGTTTACCCGGTATATGTCGACACTAACGTCATGGCAGGACATACCGGGCCAGCGCGTGATGACGGCACTTATGAAGGGCTGATCTACCTCCCTATCACTGCCGACAACAACTTCACGGCTCAAATCCCTGAGCAAAAAATCGATCTGGTGTACCTCTGCTTCCCCAACAACCCAACGGGAGCCGCTGCTACACATGCCCACTTACAAGACTGGGTGAATTATGCCCGTCAGCACGGTTCTTTGCTGTTGTTTGACGCCGCCTACGAAGCATTCATTACCGATCCAGAGATTCCCCATTCGATTTATGAAATCCCGGGAGCGCGTGACTGCGCGATCGAGTTCCGCTCGTTCTCCAAAAATGCTGGCTTCACCGGTACTCGCTGCGCCTTTACAGTAGTTCCTAAAACCATTCAAATCAAAGCTTCCGATGGGACTGACGTGGATTTACACCGGTTGTGGAACCGCCGTCAATCCACCAAATTCAACGGGGTTTCCTACATCGTGCAGCGGGGAGCGGCGGCGGTCTATAGCGACGAAGGGCAAAAGCAGGTCCGCAAACTCATCCGGTTTTATTTGGAAAATGCTCGCATCATTCGTGAAAAGCTCTCAGAAGCAGGCATTCAGACTTTTGGCGGGGTGAATGCCCCCTATGTGTGGGTGAAAACTCCCCATGGTTTATCAAGTTGGGAATTTTTCGATAAGCTGTTGCACACCTGCCATGTAGTTGGGACTCCAGGATCTGGTTTTGGTGCCGCTGGCGAAGGCTACTTCCGCATCTCTGCGTTTAATACCCGCGACAACGTTGAGCAAGCCATGCAGCGTATTATTGACAAATTCAGCGCTTAGGAAGTCGCGCCCTGCTCACTGGTGGGAACCGTGCCAAACCCTGACCGAAAATCAACTGTTTTAGAGCAGTGATTGAGCTATGGCGCTCTGCGGTCAGTGAGCCTGAAGAACCATGAGAATCTAGGTGCGACCGGCTGGGCTAATGGATGATTAGGCTAAATACCAAAAGACGGGAGAGGCGATCGCCTCTCCCGTCTTTGCCTTAAATGGCTATGCAGTTAAAAGCACGTTCAACAAGGCGTACTAAGCCAGCTTAGCCCGCTTTTTGAGCGCCATGACACCGCCGAAAATGCCCAAGCCTAAGGCCAGAGCGGGTTCGGGAACATCACGAGCGGAATCAGTACCGACAAACTTCCAGTCGGGGCCGTTGAACTCGCTCTGGCTGATAAAGCGAATCGTATCGACGGAATCGCTCTCAACGCCTAAGTCAGCGAAGATATTGATGCCTAAGGAGCCAACTTCTTGAGCACCACTGATTTCACTGGTGTTAATTGAATAGCCCGCATCAAACCACATTTCATCTTCGATCAGTAGGCGGTCACCGATGAGATCACCATTGGCATCAACTGCTTGAATAGCGAGGTCGCTGTTCTTGCCTCGTTCCCAAATCAAGAGATTGTCAATCACCTTGTCGAACTTGAGGTCAATGATAAAAGAACCCTTGTCTTCGGTATCGATGATGTGGTTGAGGTTGTTAGTTCCTAGGTTGGTTGCGATATCCTCTGCCGAGGCATCTTCAGCGCGGACGCCACCCGTCGCAGTATCACCGGTATCAGCACTGGCAGCGCCAGTGTTGCCTCCGGCAAAAGGATCGTTAGCCACAATCTCAACGGTAGAGACGTAGGAAAAGTCGTTGATAATCTCGTTACCAATTTTGACCGACTCTAGCAGGATGTCGCCTGTGGGCGCGTTGTTAACGGAATAAGTTGTATCAAAATCGAAACCAAAACTCTGAGCGTTGGCATTGCTGCCCAAAGAGAGTAGAGCACCTGTGGCAATACCCATTGCCACTGCTAATTTGGATAAGGTCATGGTTGCTACCAAAGTAGGACTGTCACGTTCCCAAAGTAACTAAGGCAAATCGAGGCCACGACAGCGATGGCACCCAAAATAAAAAAGAGCAGGCTTTATCGTTGCTTCGTAAATGCTTCGTGGCCACACTGTTTCAAGGTGAATTGATCAAAAAGCCTGCTTTTTAACCGTGACGGTCGCTAGAGTAATCTCAGCCTCTAGCGCTGTATGCCTTGCTGACAGGTAATTTCGAGATTACTTAGAGATTACGGAGCCGTTCCTATTCTGTAGTTTCCGAAATTGCTCGGAGGTGACTGAGTGCTTTTACGGAAGCGTTTTTCAATCCGGAAATTTGAGCTGATATTTCAGTTCAGTGATCTGTTGATCGCGGCACTTTATAAATTCATTTGATTGATAATGCGATCGCTGAGATGGGTTTGCTAGAAGACAGCAGCATCTACTGACTCATCACGATGAATATTTCGGTCGGGCTCGCATTTTGTGTGGCCTACGTAGCAGGTTTATTGCTCAGCTCAGCGGCGGGTTATTTCACCGTTGGTACGTTAGCGATATCTAGAGCTGGCGTTATCGTTGGCCTGGGCTTGCTCATATTAGCCGCAATCGCCTCCCGATATCGGGCGCTCGGCTGGCGATCGCAAATCTGGGCCGCGCTGGCCTGCGTCTGCTTACTGGCGTCGGGATATATGACGGTGCGATCGCCAGTTGCTGGATCTGGTGATATCAGCGCTTATGTGGAACGCGCCCAATCCATCGCGCCGACTCACGTCATTGCCGGTCGAGTCATTGAGGAACCGAGGCTGAATCGAGCTTTAAAGGGGCGATTTGTTCTGCAGGCAGAGCGGCTGCAGATTCAGAATGCTAAAGGCGAGATCACGTTTCAGAGCGCCACTCGGGGTCGACTTTATATGACGGCACCGCTCCTGCAAGTAACCGGATTACATCGCGGGCAGCTGATTACGGCGGTCGGTCGCCTCTATCGCCCCCCAGCCGCTAAAAATCCGGGAGGTTTTGATTTTGCCTCGTATCTCGGGCAGCGAGGCATCTTTGCCGGATTCGTGGCGACTGATCTGCAGTTTCCCATTAACTCTCGGTGGGGCTTATGGCGCGTGCGGCAGCGTATCGTGCGGTCACACCTGCGAGCGCTGGGCAGTCCTTGGGGGCAGTTAGTGAGTGCCATGGCACTGGGCCGCAAAGCAGTTGACTTACCAGCAAACATGCAAGCGTTATTTGCCCAAGTTGGCTTAGCGCACACCATCGCCGCCTCGGGGTTTCATGTGTCTCTGCTGCTGGGCACGGTGCTGGCCCTGTTGCGATCGCGCGCGGCTCGTTTACAGGTAGTGGTTGGCATCATTGTCTTAGTCAGTTACGTGACCCTGACCGGCTGGCAAGCCAGTGTGATTCGGGCCGCAATTATGGGCATGGCCACCTTGGCTGGCTTAGCAACCAATCGTCAGGTGATGCCGAGCGGTGCTTTGGTGCTCGCGGCGACCGCCATGCTGCTCGTGTATCCTCAATGGCTTTGGAATGTGGGCTTTCAGCTCAGTGTGATGGCGACCTGGGGACTCATCGTCACCGTGCCCGCGATCGTCCGTCGCCTGCAGTGGATGCCCGTGACTGTGGCATCACTCGTGGCCGTACCAGTGGCAGCAACGCTGTGGACTTTGCCGCTGATGCTTTATCACTTCAACGTAATTTCTGGCGTCAGCATTCTGCTGAACGTCGTCGCAACGCCCCTTGTCACGGTCATTAGTCTGGGCGGAATTGCCAGCAGCGCCTTCGCGTTATTGCTACCGACACTGGGTCAATTGACAGCCCAACTGCTGTATTACCCGACTCAGGGCTTGGTGTGGTTAGCGCAGACGAGTAGCCATCTGCCGGGCAGTGCCGTTGCAATCGGGCAAATTTCTCTATGGCAGCTAGGTGGACTCTATAGCGTTCTATTCCTCAGTCTTTGTCCGCTGCGGTCTCAAGTCAAAAGACTCAGGCCTTTGCTCGCTGCTATGTTTGTCGGATTGTTGCTGGTGCCAATCGGATGGCAGTCCCTCACTCAAAACCAAATTACGGTGTTAGCTGCTGACGATGAACTGATTTGGATCAGGCAGGTTCAGGGGCAAACCATGCTCATCAATAGTGGCGATCAAGGCACGGCTTTTTATACGGTTGAGCCTTTTCTGAGGCAGGCAGGCGTGAACCAGATTGACGAGGCGATCGTGCTGTCCGCTGATTCCGAACATGTCTTCGGTTGGCGCAGCTTGCTGCAGCAATCGCCCAGTCGCCATCTATATAGCTCTGGTGAACTGCCCGCTCTTACGAACTTGACCCAGCGATTCCAGACGCTACAGCCTGGGCATAGTCAGGTGATCGGTCAGGTAAAGATGCAACTGTTGGGGATCGAAAACCCGATCTTGCGGGTCACAGCGGCTCAAAGCTGGCTATTATTGCCGCCGCTGTCTCCAGAACTGCAGACCTATCTGGCGCAATCAAGCACGGTGCTAGAGAGTCATGTGCTGGTCTGGTCGGGCGGAGCCCTGAGCGACGAGCTGCTGGCTGCTGTCAACCCGAAAGTGGTGATTTGCTATGGCAGCAATTTGTCAGAAGCCATCGAGCGCCGCCTGCAACAGACAGATCGCCAAGTGTTCTGGACTCATCGTGATGGTGCCGTTACCTGGCATCACCAGCACGGATTTCACGCCTATCTCGAAACAAAACATCGGAATGCTCAGCCCTGGGCTTAAGCGATCGCTCCGGCAGGGGGTAAAATACAGTCACCTGGAGAGGTGGCAGAGTGGTCGAATGCGGTAGACTCGAAATCTATTGAAGGGTCACACCTTCCGAGGGTTCGAATCCCTCCCTCTCCGTTGCTTTTCGGCTCAGGGCTTTGGTACTTAGACAAAATGCCCAGTCACCGTGGCTGCCCATTGCGGTCAATCACCAGCGGGATGTCCATGGACATCTTGAGAGGCTGTAGCCCTGCTTCCCTGAAGTGATCGCTGTGGTGGCCCCAAGATTTGAGATTAAGGTGCTGGCTGCCGCAGCGTGCAGGGTACCACCCCAAAGATCAACTGTAATCCCCCCGCTGCTGGCGTCTACCCTCACGACAGCAGTCGCTGGCCGCGAAAATATTCGTTACAGTTATCGACCGAAAGTTAAAGAATCAAAACAATCTCGCAATAATTCTGTTTGTCGTCTCATAGATTGAGGGGGCAGTACATCGCCTCAGAATTCGTCTTGGATGTTCTCTGAGTTCAGAATTTTGCCTAACTCTGCCGTCTGCCAGCTGCCTTTTGGGGATGAGGTGATGGACTTTCAGCCCTTAACCGCCTCGCGGCAGACTCCGCTGCCCAAGATTCTCGATCGCCTGCTTGCTTATTCTGGCGCGGTTTGTGTACTGGGGCTACCGCGCCGTCAGTGGTGGGCATCGTGACTCGTTAAGACCGGCTGCGGGTGATCGCTCACCATGCCGAGTGGGCCAATCTGCCGTTATCGCACGTGATGACCCAACCCGTTGTCACCGTGCGGCAGGCCGAGTTGTCTGCCGATGAGGTTACGCCATCAGACAGCGCTCAAATTGTCAGATTGAGTCTAAAAGAAGACTATGTCACCCAAATGTGTCCTTGTTATTGACGATGAAGAATCGATCCAAAAAGTTGTTCGGCTCAGTTTAAAGATAGAAGCCAGTTGGGATACGATCACTGTCTCCTCTGGCCCAGAAGGGATTTATCAGGCGATTATCTGCCAGCCAGATGCCATTTTATTAGACGTC
>CALCPB010000214.1 GCA_937897665.1 uncultured Halomicronema sp.
CAAAGCTCAACCATGAAAGAGCCACAGCTCAAAATCACCCAGCGATTGCTGCTCTACTGGGATCATGACGGCCTGTCTTCCACCCCCAGGTTAACCGTTACTGCAGTTGGGGTCTGGTGGATGAGGCGGCTCAGCGCTGAGGGCACGGAGACGATCGCGATCGCACAGGGTAATCAGTCCGCGCTGATAGGTGACGGCGGGTTTGAGTTGCTTGAAGAGTCGGACGCATTCTTCATAGGTAATGCCAATGCTGCGGGCGATTTGATAGTACGTGCAGCGCGATCGCAGCTGTGCTCCCGCCGCAACGGCATCGGTGCCGCCATACTCGGCCATTGATTCCAGATAGTGGATCAAACGCGTGATCGCCCGTTCTGAGACCAGACCGTGCACGCGCTGATGCAGTTGCTGCAGCCGTTGGTTAAAGACAGCCAGTAAATGGAGCGCCAGTTCTGGCATTTGCGTGAAACTGGTCAACACAGCTTGGCGTTCGAGGATGAGTACCGTAGCCGGGGCGATCGCCGTCACCGTGGCGGGGGCCACGCCGTCACCACACAGCGCCGGAGCCGCAAACAGTTCCCCCGCTGGCAAAATTCGCAGAATTGTTTCTTTGCCCGATGCCGCTATTTTGCTCATTCGCAGGCGGCCGGAGAGCAACACATGCAAGCCCGCTGGTAGCACCTCGCCCTCATGAAACACCACCTCATCAGCCTGGTATGACCTCACCCGACTGCTCTCAGCGAGTTGCTGCAGCACTGAGACCTCAAGGTCGGCAAACAGAGGGAGGGCGCGCAGCTGAGTTACGTCCATGGAGGAGGCCAAGACTTAAGACCAGTTCTGAGAAATAGAGTGACAGACGTATCAGGTGAAGGGGCGGTGAGTGTGAGAGTGGAGGGCAGCAAGGTGTAGTCGTATTTTAGAGATGGGGTACAAACCAATTCATACGTATTGCATTGACCCGCCATTTATGAGAATAGTTCTTACTATTAGGATTTTGCAACACAAGGGACGGGCGTGGGGTTTATGGTTGTTGGCTATTGATTCATGGTTCCGGGCTAATCCTTGCACCCAAGTCCTCCGGGGAGGCCCCGCCTTGCTTGAATGCCTTAAGGCTATACACACCCTTGCACCCTCATACCCCCTTACTCTCCCACTCCCCTACTCCCCCATTTATGAGCTACCTCATAGATTATCTTGAGCATCCCTGGCAAACTCAGGTCAACTTCCTGAGGTAAAAGCCATGACTCAGACTCCAAGCCGACTCAACTTCAAAACTGCGCCGGGGCATCAGGTGTTAGCTGCAGCGGGTAAAAAAGCCCTGCGGCCAGGGGGCTACACCGCGACTGAGCAACTCTTTGCTTGGGCAAACTTTCAACCGGGTGAAACCGTCCTGGAACTCGCCGCGAGCTTTGGCTATAGTGCGATCGCCTTAGCTCAGCGTTATGGCGTGCGAGTCGTCGGGGTCGAGAAAAATCCCGATAGTGTGGCCCGGGCCCAGGCCAACATTGCCACTGCCGGGTTGACCGGTCAGGTCACCATCATTCAGGGCGATATTTTTCACCTAGAGGCCATCACCCAACAGTTTGACTATGTGTTGGCCGAAGCCATCTTGACCATGCAGTCGGATGCGGGCAAAGCCAAGGTGCTGGCGGGCATTCGCGATCGCCTCAAACCGGGCGGTCAATTTCTCAGTCACGAACTGCGCATTGAGGGAGACCACACCGACACGATTCACCGCGACCTGTCGACCACCATTCGCGTCAATGCCGCGCCTCTGCCGGTCGACGGTTGGTTCGCCGCTTGCCAGCAGGAGGGCCTGACAGTCGAAAACCACGATGCTGGCCCCATGACCCTGCTCAATCCCAGTCGCATCGCCAAAGAAGAAGGCGTCACCACCCTGCTCACCATCGGCTGGAACATGCTGACTAAACCAGTCTTGCGTCAGCGGATCCTGGCCATGCGAAAAACCTTTGTGCGTCACGGTAGCGATCTCGGATATGTCGGCCTTACGGCGAGAAAGGGGGCATTAGGGGTTAAGGGGGTTGGGTCTCAGGTTCAAGGTCTCAGGTTCAAGACAGCACCCTTCACCTGATATAGCGACTCGCGGTCATGTTTGGACACTTTAAAGTCGCCCAATCGCTTGTCTTGCACCTTGAACCCTGCACCTTTCTACCCTCTGCTATACCTTGCACCGCTTACTTATCCACCTGGGCACCCATCGATCCTGCACCTTGCACCACATTGCTCATCCAGTTACCGGCTAAAATCATGTCTACCGCTCTCATTTCTGCTGACACCACCACCCTACAACTCAAAGATCACCTGACTTATCCCGAATCGGGGGTGCTCAGCAAAGTCATCTGGAAAGATGAGGTGTGCCAATACAGCTTATTTTGTCTCGCCGCGAATACCGAAATTTCGGAGCATACGTCCACCCGCAACGCCACGGTGCAAGTGGTAGAAGGTACCGGCTCACTGAGCTTAAATGGCGAAACCATTGCGCTAGCGCCGGGTGTATTTATTTTCATGGCAGCTAATGCCCCCCATGCCCTAGTGGCGGCGGCCAATCTAGCGTTTGTTCTCACATTGTCGAGTGCGAGTTAAGGTCATGACGACGATCGCCCCCCATCCCAGCAAACCGTGGTACTTGCCGACGCTATCGCCAGAGCATGGCGTCTATGTAATGCTAGCGGTGTCCTTTTTGACCGGGGCCGCAGCGGCCCAGCGCTGGACAGGAGCCACCACACTCGCGCTGATCTGTGCCTACGGTGGCTTTCAGGCCGAGCATCCGCTTAGCTTACAAATTAAGCAGCGACGCAGTTGGAAGCTACGGTATGTAGTCTGGCTGAGTCTCTATGGCGGCACCGCGATCGCGATCGCCCTCTGGCTGTTGTGGCATAGCCCGCAACCCTGGTTTCTAGGGGCCATTTACGGAGCCGTGGGAGTCGCGACCATTGTGGATGGTCTGTCAATCTGGCAGCGACAACAAAAATCAGTCTGGAACGAACTGATTACGTTCGCCGCTGCTTGCGCCGCCGCACCGCTCGCCTATGTCGCGACCACAGGCACGCTCAGTCCAGACATAATTGCCCTCTGGCTGCTGAATGCCCTCTTTTTCTCCAGCGCTATTTTTACCGTCAAGTTGCGCAAAGCTCGCACCGCGTCGGTGGCCGCTGGGACAGCCTTTCACGCGATCGCCACGGCTTTAGTCGTGTTACTGTGGCAGGCGCATTGGCTGGCTCCGGTAACGGCAGCGGCGTTTGGCATCGCCCTTCTCAAGTTTGGGCTGATTCTCTGGCAGCGAGACTGGTACTGCAACACCCAAATTCAATCGGTCGCGATGCTGGAAACGGGCGCCAGCTTTTTGTTTTTGGTGGTTGCCGCCCTGTCACAACTCCCCGCTCATCTCAGCTAAGGGATACGCTTGACAATCAAGTACCCGCGCGGCGAGTTTCGACTCCGCTCAACTCTCGGGATACGTAGGTTGAGCGAAGTCGAAACCGGATTTATCGGTGTGTTATTGAAGCGCGATTCCCCAAACGACAATCCGCGACGGTAGCTAATTCCTCAGTCAGAGCAAGTTGCGGCTTTCCTCATCGCCTTGGGTGCGATCGCGGCGGAACGACCTCTGCATCAACAAAAATGAGACCGTTTGACGTGAGTGAAGAGGTCAAGCGCGGACACCGCTGCTCACCAAAAGTGAGCTTCGATTGAGGGTCGAGGATTATCGGTAGCGGATACGCTGGATTGGAGTGGATAAGCAGAGGGTTAGAGGTGCTGATGGTGAAGACAAGCTACTGGCTGCAGAAGTGGGAACAGAATAAAATTGCGTTCCACAAAAGCGAGGCGAATCCGTTTCTGGTCAACTATTTTGAGGCACTGGCTTTAGCCCAAGGTTGCCGGGTGTTCGTGCCCTTGTCGGGCAAAACGCTGGATATTGGCTGGCTGCTGGCTCAGGGGTATCGGGTGGCGGGCGCTGAACTGATTGAAATCGCCATCCAGCAGTTATTTGGGGAACTAGACGTCACACCCCAAATTGTAGAAATTGGCGAAGTCAAGCATTACAGCGCGGAAAATATCGACATTTTTGTCGGTGATATTTTTCAGGTTTCTAGCGAGATGTTGGGCTCA
>CALCPB010000215.1 GCA_937897665.1 uncultured Halomicronema sp.
CCTCTTTTTGACCGGTGCCTGCCATCACAAACACGGGATAAATCAGGTCATTGGTCGTGAGGTGATGCTCGCGGCCCATCCGTCGCACCCCCTCGGTGCGCCGCAGGCGGCGGGGACGACAGGGCATGGCAGGCAAGGTAGAGGCAGCGGCTTCGGTAGCCGCTTGAGGCGTGGGGGCAATTTCAGTAGACGTCATGACATGAAGCGATAAAATTAGAATGATAATCATTCTCTAATTTACTGCAATGAAGGCCAAACTTACCCGAGGTCAGCAGTGGGTGTATGAACTGCTGAATAGCACATCCACGGAAATCACGGCGCAGGATATCTTTGCTCAGTTGCAGGCCCAGGGACGATCGCTGGGCCTGGCGACGGTGTATCGAGCAATCAAAGTATTGCAGCTGCAAGGGTTGGTGCAGGCGCGATCGCTGACTAATGGCGAATGGGTCTATCGGCTGGCCTCAGAGGATTGCCACTACCTGACCTGTTTGAACTGTGGGCGATCGGTGCCAGTAGAGGAATGCCCGGCCCACGGGCTGCAAAGCAAGTTGGAAGAGAAGCAGCAGTTCACGGTGTTCTACCACACCCTGGAGTTCTTTGGTCTCTGTGAACCCTGCGGTGAAACCCTGGATACTGGAGCAGTTTGACGCATCAACCAAGTCGATAGTAACGGCGATTTGCCGGACCCTAAACCAGCTATCGCGAACGTAAATAGATTCTAAGCTTTGAGAATAGATTCTAAGCTTTGAGAATGGTTATCATTCTTGTTTGTATTATCGAAGCCGAACGATTTTTAGCCCTAACTATCGAGGCCATCCTATGTCTTTGAACGTGAGTGCATCATTGATTCAGCAGGCCGAAGCTGACCGAATCAACCCAGATGCCTTTGTAGACAGCATTCGAGAATCGCTGCCCTATGCCTGGAACATTGTGGACAAGTTGGCGCACAGTATCCATCAAGAGGGGATGAATTGGGATAACTACGCCGTTGCCCCACCCAGTGAGCAGGCGCGGGGGCAGCTGCTGCGCATGATTGGCGGCGATGCGATTCGGAGCGCCGTCGAGAGTCACTTTAACGTCAAGCTAGCGTTTCAAAACTGTCACAATCTGGCAGCTTTTCGCCGCGATCGCCTCGACTCCCCGGCTTATCGTGAGTTTGTTTCCATCAGAAGCCAGATTCTCAATCAAACGCCTGAAATGAGAGACTGCTAAATTCACGGCAGGTGAGGTTAGCACTGAGACGGCTCTCATTTCCCCTGCTTCAAGACAGCGACTTCTCGCAAGATAAGGTCTATAGCATTGCATCCCTTAAGATTTTGGCCACCCAGTGGGTGGGTATCTGTTTAGCGTGATCTTTAGGCCCCCCCGCTGTCGCCGCCCCTACGCCCTCCGGGCAGGCTGCGCCACAGAAAAAAGGGCTCTGTCAGATTTTCCGCTGTGCAAGGGGTTCCCCCTTTTTCTACGCGCAGCCATGCCCGCAGGGCTTTAGGGGGATTGAGGGG
>CALCPB010000216.1 GCA_937897665.1 uncultured Halomicronema sp.
CCAATCGACCCGTCGAGACAGAGAAAATAGTAGGCATGTCGGCGATTCAGTACCATCGCGGCCCCGATGGCTTTGGTTATCAGGTGTTGCCAGATCGGGGCATTGGATTTGCCCATGCGCGGCTTTCCGTCATTGATCTGGATCCTGAGCGGGGGCGCCAGCCGTTTGTGTCTGCCGATGGTCAATATCTAATCGCCCACAATGGCGAATTTTATGACTACAAGCGCTTGCGGGCCGACCTCACCTCGCGGGGCTACCGGTTTCACAGCAAGAGCGACACCGAGCTCGTCATTCACCTGACCGATCGCCTGGGTTTGGCCGGAGCTTTGCCCTGTCTGCGTGGCGAATTTGCCTTTGCCCTGTATGAACGGCAGCAAGATCGGCTGACCCTGGTGCGCGATCGCTTTGGCGTTAAGCCGCTGTATTGGGCCAAAATCGACGGCGGCCTCGTCTTTGGTTCAGAGATCAAGGTATTGCTGGCTCATCCGGCACTGCAGGCGCGATTTTCGTCCGAGGGGCTCTATCACCAGCTGATGCAGACCATGGTGCCCGGCACCACCTGCTTTGAGGGCATTTATGCGGTTGCGCCTGGCCAAACCGTCACGGTTCACCGGCAGGACGGCGAGCTGCTGATTCGCAGCGAAACCTATTGGGATCTGAACTTTCCGCTGTTGCACGAACGCGACAGTCATCGCAGCGAAACGGATTATATCGAAGAATTTCGGGCACATTTTGTCGAAGCAATTCAGCTGCGCTTAGAGGCGGATGTGCCGGTGGCCTGCTATCTCTCGGGGGGCATTGATTCCTGCTCAATTCTGGGAGTGGCGGCAGCGTGTCAGCAGTCACCGATTAAGGCGTTCACCATCGGGTTTGATGACAACGACTACGACGAAACGGCGATCGCCCGCGAAATGGCCACTGCCGTCCAGGCCGATCAGGATATTTTGGCGGTGGATGGTCATCAGCTCTATGACCACTTTGCGCGAACGATTTGGCATACGGAACGCAGCATTTACAACACGTTTACTGTGGCGAAGCTGATGATGAGTCAGCACGTGCGTGAGGCGGGCTACAAGGTCGTCATTACTGGCGAAGGCTCCGACGAACTCTTTGCCGGTTATCCACAGCTGCGGCTGGATATGAATTTGCACGGCATGGCTGACGCACCCCCCGCCGAGCGGGCTGAGCTAGAAGCCTGGCTGGCGGAAAGCAATCGCTTGTTCAAGGGCAATCTGCTGGCCGAAAATCGCCTCGAAGATGCCGCGCTAAATGAGGTGGTGGGATTTACGCCGAGCTCACTGCAGTCCTGGCTGTCTTCTGCCGTGCATGTGCCGGGTTTGCTGAGTCCGCACCATCGCCACCGGCTAGATGGCTATGCTCCAGGACAGGCGATCGCTGCCGCGTTAAATGGCGAACAGCTGAGCGATCGCCATCCCCTCGATAAGGCGCAATACGTGTGGATCAAAACTCAGTTTGAATCACAGGTGTTGGGGTGGGCCGGCGATCGCGTGGACATGGCTAATTCCCTAGAGGCGCGTCCGGCGTTTCTCGACCATCCCCTCGTGGAATTTGCCGTGACGTTGCCGCCTGCCATGCGCCTGCGCGATCGCCAAGACAAGTACATTCTGCGGGAAACGATGAAGCCGCTGCTGCCCGAGACCCTCTATAAGCGGCAAAAGTTTGCCTTTATGGCTCCCCCCTCCCATACCGACTCGGTGAAGGAACGGGCAATGCGATCGCTGGCCAGCACCTACCTGGCAAAAAATCGGGTGCAAGCGACAGGGCTGCTTGATCCGGGAGCTGTGCAGGCAATTCTTGACCGTCACGGTGACACCGCCACTCCCGTTGCGGAACGGGTACAGCTCGACGCGGTGATCAATCACCTGCTGAGTGTGCAGATTTTGCATAGCCATTTTGTGGCTAACAATGTTGCCCAACAAGCCCAGGCCGATGCCCGTCGTCATGGCTGGTCAGCCCACACACCCGCCACTGCTTATCCCTGAGGCGACGTTGCCTCCGCGAACAGGACTGACCCAGTTGTCTCTGATGTTGATGCCTGAGTCCCCAAGCCCTAATAACTTTTCCAGAACCGGGGCGCATGCTTGTTGGCAAAGTGCCTAAATCGGCGTGTCAATCGGCGAGAGCTGCAGCTGGTAGCGATAGAGTGCCACCGGCTGATTGCGGGCTTTGAAATAGTCAGGATCTTGGGGTGAGAGGTAAATCGCCGTCACCTGATCGGCTTCCACCGCCCCCTTGCCGGTCTGCACTTGATGATAAGCGGTCGTGGTTTCGACCTCATTCACATAGGGCTGGGCGGTGCCACGAAACACCTGCTGAAACACCTCGGTGGTCACAAAAGTATCGGCCTGGGGCGACTCCCAAGCGCGGTTGGTAACGGTCGACTCTAACTGGCGATCGCCCCGCAACAGGGTTACCTGTCGATTGGGATTTTGGGGATCGACTTTGACGGCTTTAACTGCCTGCTCGCCGAGATATGCCTGGGCGAGACTCAGGCCATTAAAGGCGCGATCGGCCACGATCTTTTCCTGGGCAAGGCGTGGCTGCAGCAAAAAGCTTTTAGTGTAAGAGGTCATGACGGGCTCAAACCGTACCTCACAGGTCACCGGCTCATTCAGCAGTTGCTGGTTGCCGGCAAAGCCGGGGGTCTCGATCTGCGGTGCTAACGGAGCCGCCAAATCCACCAAGGTACTGGTCAGTTCCCAGGTGCCCGCCATCCAATCGGGATACACGAGGTCACCCTGAGCTGGTTGGGTCGGTGGCTTGTCTGTCCAGTCAGGAAAGGTCGCGAGGCGATCGCTCAGTGCCCCCGCCCGCGCGGCACCACTGCACAATAGCCAAACCAGCGCTAACAGCGTCAACCAAACCAGATTGCGGCGAGTGTGTTTGACGAATCGTCGAGTCATAGCAGCCTGAGGGCAGTACACGGCCAAGAATATTGACAAACTTAGGGCATTCGTCGCGAAACAGCAAACGTCTGTAACGTTCAGCGGCAATTCATACCGCTGCGCTAAAGCCAGACGACCAACCGACCTCCTGACTCCCTGGCATTGTCCAGATTGCATCGGGAGTCCGATGACGGGAAATTGCGATTAGCCGGACTGTTCAGGAGCTTAACGGCGTTGCTCCCAACTAGGGTGATCGCCCAACTGGCAATGATGCCGCCCTAGCAAGTAAGGTGGGTGCCCGGAGACAGTAATTTCTGGAATATACCCGGTTGTTTACCCACCTTGGACGTTCTTATTTCTGGCCAGGCCAGTCGGTTTAGCTTTACCCGCAATATTCAGCAAAATTCGGCTCATGATCCGGCCATCATCGAGTTTTTGCAGGCTGAACTCGCCACCGACCTGCTGCATCAGCGTTTTGCAAATGCTGAAATGTAAACCAGGCGGCACATCTAACAAAGACGGCACCAACACATCATCGGGGCGGCCATGTTTCAGGTCTTTGAGCAGTTGGCGGGGCACATCGCCATCATCAGTAATCGCCAGCTCCATAAAGGTGCGCTCTAGCGGGCGACACCAGATATCTAAGCGGCCTTGTTCGGGTGATCGCTGACAGGCTGCCACCGTTAGCTCGTACAGCACCAGCTCAATCTTCTCTAAATCGCCAGAGATGATCACATTGCTGTCGTTGTGCACTTTGGCCCAGAGCTGATGCTCTTGAATCAGCGGATTCACCCGCTCCATCAGCCGATTGATCAAACTAATCAGGGGCGTGGTTTGCTGATGATCGCGCAGCTCCCAGGTTTCATTCGTGAGCACGCTGCTAATGCCGCTAGTCAGATTATTTAGCTGCCGCACCAGTTGCAGTTGCCGTTGGGCTGTCAGCCCTTTGCCTTGGGTAATCGGGTCACTCAGGCGCTCTAGACTCACCCCGAGCTGGCGATGCGCGTCATCCAGGCGTTTGTGCTTGTACCAGTTCAGCGCTTCCAGGGATTCTTGGCGAGCTAGCAATAAGTCCAGAATACTCAAATGGCGGCGCGACCAAGCCAGCTGGTTGGACAGCAGCGACATCAGACTTAAGTGGTGATCAGTCCACTTGCGATCGCGGCGATCGGCCACAATCCACACGCCACTGGGGGCATGTTTATCAGAAGTCTTGAGGGCCACAATTAAAAACTTGCTCTCAGGCGGCCCCGAAATCCACTTCTGAGTTTCTTCCGGCAGATCTTCCCACGTGACTGGCAGTGGCCCATCAGTTTGTTGCGCCCAGCTGACGATGGCATCAGAACTTAGAGAAATCCGTGCTTGGCGATCAGCCCCAAAGTCAAGATGACGAGCAATCACCCGACTGATTGTGCCCTGCAGCTCACCCACCTGCCAGGTGACTAAAACCACCAGAGAAGCATTGAGCAAATCGAGCAGATACTGACAGGCTGATTCCTCTAGTTTTTCCAGATGAGAAGTCTGCTGGAGGGTTCTCAACCCCCATTGAATCGAGCCGTAGAGGTCTTCTTGCTGATCATTTTGGCGCTGTAGCTGCCACTGATGCAGAATCAATCCGATTTGGCGAGCAACTTTTTGCAGCAGCTGCGCATCGGCTTCGTCCCACTGACGCGGGGTTTGACTGGCTAAAATCACAATTCCAGTGGGCGCACTCCCCGGCGTAATGTTGCAGGCCAGCAGCGCTTGAATATCGACCGCCTGAAAGTTTTCTCGCCAGGCCAGCAGTTTCAGGTCGTTGGTCAAATCATTGATAGCGATCGCCGACTCACTGCTTTCCAGCATTTGCCAATCGACGGCATCTAAGGTGGGCCAAGCCATCGACAGCCGTTTGCGCGAAGCCTGCATCTTGCGAAAAACGACCTGATAGCCCCCATGTTCAGCATCATGCTGCAGCACTAAAAACGGCTGAGCACCCAGCGTTTGATACAGATTTTCGGCACATAGTTCTAGACTTTTATACCAATCCGTCTCGTTTTGAATACTGTGCACGAGCCCGGTCAACAGCTCAACCTCAGCCTCGGAGCGCTGTTGCATCTCGGCTACTGAGAGGCGCGACATCATGAGCCCAGCTAGACTAGCCACGGTTTTGAGATAGGTGCGGTTGGCTTCTGACCAAACCACTGGGGTATTGCTTTCGACACTGACAAACCCGAGAAATGTGGAATGCTCAAAAATGGGCGCCACCATCAGTGCATCGGCTTTGAGCAATTGTAGAAACTGGTTGGGCACATTTGCCGCGTTGGCACTTTGGACATCACCAATGGTCAAAGACTGCTGGGCGTTGAGCACTTGATAAATGCCGCGAATCTCGCTGATGCCAATCGTGAGTCCTGATGATTGCGAGGTGTAACGCTTCGCCGCCAGTGAAGACCGGCCTTGAATCATCAGCCGCTCCCAAAACTCAAACTTGATCGGATCTAACCAAAAAATTCGTACTCGGTCAGGATCAACAAACCGAAAGATCGACTGGGCGATCGTGGTCAACTGGGCATCTAGGTCACTCGCCCCCTGCAGCTGATTAACTAAGCCCGAAACGGCAATGCCCGGATCTTTGCGTCGTTGGGTTTGCAGCGTTTGCTCACGCTTGTGCAACACATCCGCTAACGCACTGCAAATAGTCGAGATAAAGGTGCGATCGCTATTGCTGAGCATCTGGCCCCATTGACTAGAGCCCATAATCAGCAAGCCGTGGCAAACGTCTCGCCGTCTAACCGGAAAAATCAGCGCCCCTTGAATTGAAAACTGCGTGGCCATGTCATTCCACGTCGCGATGCGCGACTCAACCCGCAGGTCGTTGATGACCAAGGGGCGCTGTTGAATCACCACCTGCTCCATCAAGTCGCCCGGCGCGAGTGAAAACGTGCTTTTGAGCGAGCGATGGGGCTTCGGCGCTAAGTAGCCCTGACTGACGACTTGATGCTGCACCCGGTCATACAAACCAAACCATAGGAGGCTGTAGTGCAGTTCCTCCTGCAGGTTTTCTAATAAGGCAGATACCAGACTGTCGAGATCTTCTGTATCTCGCAGCAACTTTAGAATTCTGGCTAAGGCTGCTAAACGTCTTTCAGGATTGGGACTGGGTAATGTCGAAACCATGACGGGTCTGTGGTTTTCGGGATTCAGAGAAGCATTCCAGCGAGACACTAGCAGGCCAGCAGCGGGTAGCTCAGCTTAGAGACACCCCGGCTAGTCTATCGGGGCAACTGCAGTGACGGATAAGACGTACAGGCATACTCAAACCGTAATGCCGATCTAGTGTGAAGACGGCTAAGTCCCCTAAGTCTATACCTGTTACACCAAATCGCCGTAGGTGTTTGTGTCGAGATATGCCATCTGCCTGGGGGACATACTGACACAATTCGGCCGCCGGCCCATGACGGGTCACCCTATGGTGTGCAGATAGTGAACGCTAGCTAGCAGCCTTACGGGTGTCACTCGGTCTTAACTACGGGGCATCCTGAAAACTCGGAGACTTCAGTTCGCTATTGACGGTATAAAGTCTTGCACTCGGGTAAGCCAAATCGGCTCAGCGCTCGAACTACCTATTACAACGCAGGGTAAGCCATCCGCTCGCGTTTGTTAAGAGACTTCAATATTAGGCCAGGCTTAGGAAAGCAATTAGAGGATGATGCGATCGCCAAAACAGCACTGCTGTGATGAAAACTAGAACTGGTTTTCTGACGGCAACCTAATTTACGGTGAGGAGCGATCACACTGTTGACATTGGCAATTCGTCGATCTTGAAATCAAAAATCAGGCTATCGCAGAGGAGTGAAAGTTCTCGAGACGATTTGCTCAAACGTTTCACTGTCAGAAAATAGCGCAGAAAATAATTCTGGAAAGTCTTTTTTATTTTCTTGCTCAAGCAATAATCTCTCACAAATAGAAAGAAGTCCTCTCCCATATTATATATCCTCCCATCGTCATCATTCACGGCAGTGATCATGCACTCTTTACTTGAGTCTTCTTCTTTGGTAAAGAGACAAAGAATTTGATCGTAACTTGCAAAGGGATAACTCTTGTCGAGAATGGAAACGGTAATGGGCAAGTGCTCAAAGCTTTCTCTAAAGGACTCAAGTATTTCTCTGTGACTAGCTATATTCTCATTTATATGATCAAAATCTGGAAAGGCTAGGATCAGAATCTATTTATTTCCGAAACGTCCCGAACCAAATATTTAACAAAATAGCCCGAAATCTTCTGGAAATGGAAATCGTGTTTTATGTTTGAAGTTGAGAAAATCCTCAAAAGAACAAGTTGCCAAGGAAGAATCATTTTCAACAGGCCATTCAGGTGAAAATAGTTTCACCTGCGATAACAACGTATTCCATTTCTTTGATTCCATTTTTTGGGAGATTTACAAATGCCACAGTTAGAAAGTAGGCTGGGTGCTACCCACAGTTCTCGAATTTGCTTCTAAAACTCTAAAATTCAACAGATTCTCTGAGAAGAGTAAAGCTCTACAACACTGAGAACGGATATCACGCGTCCGCTCACCATCGTCACTGCCCTTAGCGCTACTCTAAACTCTGAACAGCAGCAGTGAGGATACAAACGCATGGTTGATTGGTATCAACAGGGGGTGAGGCCGCTGTTGTTTCACGGCGTCAAACTTGATCCAGAATGGCTGCATCAACAGACCCTAAGCCTGCTGGCTAAAGTGGCCGATACCCAATCTCCAACGGCGGCAAATTGGTCATTACTCCAGCGGTGGTTACGCGATCGCTGCCAATTTGCCGAGGCGCGTCTCTCTCAATCTCTGTGGAACATGACCTTTGCCAACCCGATGGGTCTGGCTGCCGGGTTTGACAAAGATGGTATGGCAGCAGCAGCTTGGTCTCTCATGGGCTTTGGCTTTGCTGAGTTAGGCACCGTCACACGACATCCTCAGCCGGGCAACGCGCAACCCCGCCTGTTTCGCTTGCCGAAAGATCAGGCGGCGATCAATCGCATGGGTTTCAATAATCAGGGCGCTGCTCAGTTGGCCGAGCGGTTGCAGCAACTTTGGCAGCGGCAACCAGCGGTGATTCCGATCGGTATCAACTTGGGCAAATCAAAGATCACGCCACTTGACGAAGCCGTCGAAGACTATATCTATAGCTTTCGTCTGTTGAAAGATTTGGGCGATTACTTTGTGGTGAACGTGTCATCGCCCAATACGCCTGGCCTGCGATCGCTCCAGGCGAAGGAAAATCTCGCCCCCATTCTGGCTGCTCTGCAGACCGAAAACACTGCTAGCAAGCCGCTCTTGGTCAAGATTTCTCCTGATTTAGAGTGGCCAGCGATCGCTGAAGTACTCGAACTGGTCAGCACCTACGACCTATCAGGCATTATCGCCACTAACACCACCATCAGGCGCGAGGGACTCAAAACGGAACGCCTGCTCGCTACCGGCAATCGGGTGATCGAAGAACCCGGCGGTTTGAGTGGGGCGCCCCTGCGCGATCGAGCGACTGCTGTAATTCAGTTCTTGCATCGTGAAAGTCAGGGGCAAATTCCCATTATTGGTGTGGGGGGCATTTTTACCGCCGAAGATGCCTGGGCCAAGTTGAATGCGGGAGCAACTCTATTGCAGGTGTATACCGGCTGGATTTACGGCGGCCCCGAAATGGTGCGGCGTATCCTGCAGGGGCTGGTGCAGCAGCTTGAGTATCATCAGGTTGAAACGATTCAAACCGTGGTGGGGCAAAATCTACCCTTTATCACCGACGCCGGTTCGTAACGGTATTCTCCCCATGTCTCAAATCAGGAACAGCCTCCAATCCGTGCCGCTTCTGCACTCAGATATTGCCAACTACAGTTGAACTGAGACGATCGGATGGCTGCAATCACGCTTTGCCCTACATTCCAACTCTGAATGCCGAATTCTGCTACATCAGCTTGCGTAATTGTTTTCATCGGCGGCTTGCCACGCCTGATCCACAATACAGATAAACACCAACGGTTCACTGCCTGTGTTGTGGATAAACTGACGGGCATTGGGGGGAATGTAAATGGCATCTCCTGGCCCCACCGCTTGCACTTCATCGTTAATGTGCATTTCACCTTGCCCGCTGAGGAGGTAATACACCTCTGATGTTTTTAGGGCGTGATCAATCGAAGTTTGGCCCACCGGTACGACGGCATGAGCCAAGCTATAGCGCAGCTCAAGCGGCTGTTTATCAGGATGCAGCAGCTCTCGCAGCTGAGTGTGATCTCCGGCAACAAACATTTCACAGTCTTGCAAGCGTCTGACTAACATGAGCGTTGCGCATCCAGAGGACGCAATAAGGGACACACAGCCATGCCCGGCGCCATCGTGAAGCGGCGACGCCGGGCACACAACTGTAGAAACATTGTCGGGCCTAGTGCGACGACTTGGGCCACTCTAGCTGGGCTGACTCAAAATCGCGACAGGCGATCGCTGCTTCTGAGAGGGCTTCTTTGGGATGTAGAGGACATTTGAGCAGATAGCTGCCCGAAAAATACTGACAGTCCGCACAGGGAATCTGATGCATGCGCTGTGCTCGTTTGACGCCATCGCGCATGGCTGCCCACACGCTCCAACTGCCAGCAATCAGCGTTGCCCAAGCAATCACAAAGCAGAGCGGCACTAAAACAGGCTGAATCCCTTCGACCAGCTTGTGAGCAATAACGTATACCAGCTGAAAGAGACTATACATAACGCCAGCAGTCCAAAATCTGCGGTTACCCTATCAACCTAGCCCATTTCGATGAAGTGGATAGATATAAATCTATAGAAGCACGTTGATTTTTGTGACTTAGTGGCTGCTCAATCGGCAATGAGCAACTTCATGCTTTGACTGAGCGATCGCGTCAAACCAGTTCGATCACTTCAGCAAACGCCAGAAGACTCTGCCGCCGTGGCATCAGGTTGACCATCCTGATGCTGGGCCTTCAGTGTAGGCTCTCAGGCCTGGCTACCGAAGACATCGGTACGGAGATGCACGCTAACTGCCGACCTATTGGCAAAGCAACGTTAGCCCCAGCCAGATACTCAACCAGAAAAAGCAAAAAGCTGACTGTCCAAGAGTTTGAACAGCCAGCTTTTCTGCTTCTGACGAATTGATTAGTAAGCCAGACCCATGCTGCGGGTAGTTTCAGCGCCCAAGTAAACTCGGATGCTCAGAAAATCGGTCGGACAAGCAGTTTCACACCGCTTACAGCCGACACAGTCCTCAGTGCGAGGAGATGCGGCAATCTGACCGGCTTTACAGCCATCCCAGGGCACCATCTCCAAAACATCAGTCGGACAGGCCCGTACACATTGCGTACAGCCAATACAGGTATCGTAAATTTTGACAGAATGAGACATTGAATAATAGCTCCAATGCGAACGGGATATGCAAAATTGTCGCTTCAAAACGGTATCAGCGGGATAACTTTCTGAAACGAGCAGGGGACAAAGGTTCTCTAATCTTTGATAGCCAGTCTAAGGGGTCTGTTTTCACCAACTCAGCGTAACCCTACAAAAATTTATGGAATGTAATATTGCCGAAATTGGCGATCGCCGGTGTTATGAGGCGTGCTCGCCCTGCTCTCAAGTTGTCGCTAGCCTCTGATTACAGCTCTACAGTCATTAGAGCAATGCTGGAGCCGATCGGTCGGAGCCGCAGGTGGTTCAATGGTTTTGGCGAATCTTGATGATTGCGTAGAGCGATCGCTGAGACAGCCAAAGTTCAGGCAAAGAGCGACTGGCTACCGTCTCATTAAAGGGGGGCTGTTAGGGGTTGGCATTGAGTGAATTCTGGCATTTGCATAGAGGACTTGCCCTGCTGTCTCAGGCAGACATTCGGAGTCGATCAGCAGCATTTTGATTGGCGGTCGCTCTGGTCGACCCAACCCAGCAAAAAAATCCTCCCCGAGTCAATGCACGCTTTCCGATAAGATTTAGGGATGCCTAAAACCAAAACTTCTGGCTTGATTTTGAGTCGCACTCGTGGTTTAGGTTTTAGAGGTGTTTGTTGTGATAACTGAAAAGGGACTGAATTATGAGTCAAGAAGCGGTGTTTGATAAGGTTCAAAAAATTGTCGCTGAGCAGCTCGGAGTCGACGAAGGTGAAGTCAAGCCAGAGGCCAGTTTCGCGAACGACTTAGGCGCAGATTCTTTGGATACCGTTGAGCTTGTCATGGCCCTCGAAGAAGAATTTGATATCGAAATTCCGGATGAAGCGGCGGAAGGGATCGGCACAGTGCAAGCAGCCGTAGACTTTATCAAAGAGAAGAAAGCGGCGTAACGGCGCTGGTTAGAGACAGGTTGTAACGCAGATACTCAGAGCGTTAGGAACGGGTATCTGCTCTGTAGGTGAGCTATGACAGAGTTAGAGAAAAAGCGCGTTGTCATTACCGGCTTGGGGGCGATCACGCCCATCGGCAACGATCTAGCAAGCTATTGGCAAGGGCTATTGGCAGGGCGATCAGGCGTTGGCCCCATCACCCATTTTGACGCGGCGCAGCATGTGACCCGCATTGCCGCTGAGGTCAAAGGGTTTGACCCGCTGCAGTACATGGATCGCAAAGATGCCAAGCGGATGGATCGCTTCGCTCAGTTTGCCGTCGCCACCAGTCAACAAGCTCTGGCCGATGCTCAACTCGAAATTACTGCCCTCAACGCCGAACAAATTGGCGTCATGATTGGCACCGGTGTCGGCGGGCTCAAGATTATGGAAGAGCAGCAGGCTGTCTATCTCAACCGCGGCCCCAGTCGCTGCAGCCCCTTCATGGTGCCGATGATGATTGCCAACATGGCGGCGGGGCTAACCGCGATTCACACGGGCGCTCAAGGGCCTAACTCCTGCCCGGTTACGGCCTGTGCTGCGGGTTCCAATGCGATTGGTGATGCCTTTCGGCTAGTGCAGCAGGGCTATGCCCAGGCCATGATTTGTGGCGGTACGGAAGCGGCTGTGACACCCTTGTCAGTGGCCGGTTTTGGCTCGGCTCGGGCGCTATCAACTCGCAATGACGAGCCCCAAATTGCGAGCCGTCCCTTTGATCGCGATCGCGACGGTTTTGTCATCGGCGAAGGCTGCGGCATTCTGATTCTAGAAGCGCTGGATCATGCGTTGAGTCGTGGTGCTCGCATCTATGCCGAAATCACTGGCTACAGCATGACCTGCGACGCCTACCACATGACGGCTCCGGTACCCGGCGGGGCCGGGGCGGCTCGCTGTATTCAGCTGGCCCTTAAGGATGCTGGCGTCACGCCTGACCAAGTCAGCTACATTAACGCCCACGGCACTAGCACCCCGGCTAACGACCCAACCGAGACGCAGGCGATTAAAACGGCTTTGGGTGACGCCGCTCAGAAAATTCCCGTCAGCTCAACCAAGTCAATGACCGGTCATCTGCTCGGTGGCTCTGGTGGCATTGAAGGGGTAGCGGCGACGATGGCGGTCAATCAAGACCAAGTGCCGCCCACCATCAACTTGGATAACCCCGACGAAAACTGCGACCTCGACTACGTTCCCAACCAGTCGCGAGCGCTGCCCGTTGACGTGACTCTCTCCAATTCGTTTGGGTTCGGCGGCCATAATGTCACCCTGGTTTTTCAGAAGTACCGTAGCTGACGCTACCATTTGATAGGTATAATGACTTACTAGAAGTTGTTCAAAATTTAATCCTGCGGGTAGCCATCTGCCGCTTATCCCCGGTGAGCCGTTGAAGTTCAAGCGTCCCAGTCCGCATAAAGGACATTTAGACAGCTTGTTAGACAACTACGTCAATGGGATGATGAGCGTATTAGAAGTCCGTTTGATTGCGTGGGCCTGAGTCTGTGCACTAGTGGGTGTTTCTAAGCAGGCATGAGTCCCAGGTATTTGCTGTCCCGTCGTTGAGTAATAGGTCTATGGTTGTCGCATCCCAATCTTTAGAGGCGCTTTGCGTTAATTCGATTCGTTTTTTGGCTATTGATGCTGTTCAGAAGGCAAACTCGGGTCACCCTGGCTTGCCGATGGGGGCAGCGCCCATGGCCTATGTGCTGTGGGACAAGATGATGCGGTTCAATCCGAAAAACCCCCAGTGGTTTAACCGCGATCGCTTCGTTTTGTCAGCAGGGCACGGCTGCATGTTGCAGTACGCGCTGCTGTATCTCAGCGGCTACGATAGCGTCTCTCTGGACGATATTAAACAGTTTCGTCAGTGGGAATCGACCACCCCAGGTCACCCCGAAAACTTTGAAACCCCCGGCATTGAAGTGACGACCGGGCCGCTCGGCCAAGGCATCTGTAACGGCGTGGGCTTAGCCATTGCAGAGGCTCATTTAGCCAGCCGCTTCAACAAGCCAGATGCCACCATTGTGGACCATTACACTTATGTGATTTTGGGTGATGGCTGCAATATGGAAGGCGTCTCTGGCGAAGCTTGTTCTTTGGCGGGACACTTGGGCTTGGGTAAACTGATTGCTCTGTATGACGACAACCACATTTCTATTGATGGTTCCACCGACATTGCCTTTACAGAAGATGTGTCGAAGCGCTTTGAGGCCTATGGCTGGCACGTTTTGCATGTCGAAAATGGCAACACCGATTTAGACGCTATTGAAAAGGCGATCGCCTAGTCTAATACGGTCACCGACATGCCTATCTTGATTATGGTGACAACTACCTTTGGCTATGGCTCTCCCAACATGGCTGATACCTCGGGCGTCCACGGGTCTCCCTTGGGCGGCGACGAAATCAACCTTACCCGCGAATCCTTAGGCTGGAGCTATGGCGACTTTGAAGTGCCGGATGATGCTCTGAATCACATGCGTCAAGCGGTTGAGCGCGGGGCCAGCTATCAGGCGGAATGGGAAGAAGCCTTAGCGGCCTACCGCACGAAATATCCTGACGATGCGGCGCTATTTGAGCGCATGCTGTCGGGTCAACTGCCTGAGAACTGGGCTGATGCGCTGCCAACCTATTCTCCTGAGGGTAAGGCGATCGCGACGCGCAAAACCTCTGAAGCGACGCTCAATGCCTTAGCTCCCGCTCTGCCCGAACTGGTTGGCGGTTCGGCTGATCTGGCCAAATCGAACAATACCTTGATGACAATATCGGGTGATTTTCAAAAGGGCGCTTATGAAAATCGCAACATTCGCTTTGGCGTGCGTGAGCATGGCATGGCGGCCATTTGTAACGGCATTGCTCTGCACAACTCTGGCTTGATTCCCTACTGCGCCACCTTCTTGGTGTTTGCTGACTATATGCGGGCGGCCATTCGGCTCTCCGCACTGTCACAGGCGGGCGTCATCTACGTGCTGACCCACGACTCCGTTGGTTTGGGCGAAGACGGCCCCACCCACCAGCCGGTGGAAACCATTGCCTCACTGCGGGCGATTCCTAACCTTACGGTGATTCGTCCAGCCGATGGCAACGAAACCTCAGGCGCTTACAAAGTGGCGATCGCCAACCGCAAAACGCCGACCCTATTAGCCTTCTCTCGCCAAGCGCTACCCCAAACGGTGGGTAGCTCAATTGAGGGTGTAGCTATAGGCGCTTATATCATCTCCGATGGTACCGGCACGCCCGATGTCATTCTCATTGGTACGGGCAGCGAGCTTGAGCTATGTGTTAAAGCCGCAGAGCAGTTGACGGCAGCTGGTAAGCAAGTGCGCGTAGTTTCTATGCCATCGTGGGAACTGTTTGATGCTCAAGATGACGACTATCGGGAATCGGTACTGCCCAAAGCGGTAACTCAACGCCTCGCTGTTGAAGCGGGTATCTCGATGGGCTGGTGCCGCTATGTTGGCAGCGCTGGCGATGTGATCAGCATTGAGCGTTTCGGGGCTTCTGCTCCGGGCAAAACCGTGTTAGAAAAGTTTGGCTATACCGTTGAAAACGTCGTCGCCCGTGCCAATGCCCTGATGGGTTAAGCGGACACATCAATCCACACTGACAAGCTAGGACTGCTAAAGGGGGCGCGAATAATTCGTGCCCTTTTTGATGACTCACACGGCTATGGAGAAGCCTCAAGCAGCTGAGCCTGCACCCGCATCCTGTGGTCGCCCAAGGATGCAGCGAGCTGGATAACGCCAGTTTGGGTTAAGCCAAACCTCGTTTCTTTCTCCTCCCCAGCGGAGAAAAAAACGAGGCGGGTAGAATCACTCAGCGGGATGATCGACACTCACCAGGCCTTGGGCAACCCTCATCAAAGGGGATTGTGGCTGGTCAGCGTGCCTGATGTCCTGATCCCGAACTCAGCCGAGTACCGTTAGTCCTGACCCAAAGTGTATTTGGCCAACACAGACACCAGCTCAGCGGGATTAATTGGTTTGCTGATGTAGTCTTGCATGCCCGCTTCGAGACAGCGATCGCGATCTTGGGGGCGAGCCAAGGCCGTCGCCGCCACCACCGGAATATCTTGCCAGGCAGGATTCTGTCGAATTTGCTGAGTCAGCTGCAAACCATCCATCCCCGACAGTTGGATATCCATCAGAATTAAAATCGGACGATTAGCCGCCAGCCAATCCAGCGCTGCGGGGGCATCAGCACAGTGAAAGACTTGATAGCCCCAGTGCGTCAGCATATGCTCTAGCAGCAGTGCATTGATGGGATTATCTTCGACGACTAACACCGGCCCAGAAGTGGCAGCCTGTGGCAACGCCGGCATCTCTGTCGGTGTCGCTGTCGTATTTAATAGCGCGTAATGCTCATCATGGGGTGTTTTCACCCGGCAGTTGAGGGGCAAATGCAGGGTGAATTGACTACCTTTGTCTTTTTCAGACTGAACGGTCACGTCACCTCCGTGCAAACGGGTCAGTTTTTGCGTCAGCACCAGCCCCAGACCTGTGCCCTCATTCTGCTTCGAGAGTGAGCTATCCAACTGTTGAAAGGGTTGAAACAGGGATGATAATTCCTCCTCCGCAATGCCGATCCCTTCGTCCCAAACCGTGATGTTCAGATATTCTTGCTGCTGTTCTACCCGCAGCCCGATCGCGCCTTGCTTCGGCGTAAATTTAATCGCGTTAGACAACAAATTCAGCAGCATTTGCCGCACGCGCACTTCATCGGCCAGCAGCGTAGGTAGATTGTTAGCAACTTCGCGATGTACCGTCAGCTGCTTCATATCGGCCTGGGTCGCAACCATCTTGAGCACGTCATCACACAGGGGCGAGATCGCGATCGCCGTGACATGCAAGTCCATCTGCCCCGCTTCAACTTTAGAGAGGTCGAGCACTTCATTGATCAAGCTCAGTAAATGCTCACCGCTCTGATGAATTTGGGTGACATACAGCTGCTGGCGATCGTTCAGCTCACCATAAACTGACTGACTGAGCAATGCCGAAAATCCCAAAATCGAGGTCATGGGCGTCCGCAATTCGTGAGACATATTGGCCAGAAACTCTGACTTGAGGCGATTAGCGCGGGCCAACTCCAGATTTTTAGACGCCAGTTCAGCTTTGATGTTTTCCTGCTGCGTGATGTCTCGCAGAATAATCGACACCGCAACGGGAGTTGCATCGCCTTCACCATGCACCGGGCTAATCGAGATGAATGCCGTAAAGGTTTCATGGGTGTATCGCTGGCAGACAATTTGGCCACTCCAGCCTTCCCCTTGGGCGCGATCTAAAATCCAGCGTACTTGGTCTTCATTTTGAAAGAAGACTTCCAGATTGACGCCTGTGAGCCGCGCTTGGGGCCAGTTAAAGGTGCGCCGTGTGGCCAGATTAGCGTACTGAATATTGCCTTGCAGATCAGTAATTAACGCGCTGTCATGGGCCGAATCTAACGCCATCGAAAACATTTTGAGCTGAGCTTCAAAACGCTTGCGCTCAGTGATATCGCGGCCAATGCCCAAGGCCCCAACCAGCTGCCCTGACTGATAGAGCAAACGACCGTTGACTTCAATGAAGACGCGCTCGCCCGATTTGGTCAGCACAACAAATTCATAATCTCGCAACTCTCCCGTTTTAAGCAGATTGGCAAAGACCTCAAGGGTCGACTGCTGACATTCCGGGGCCACGATATCTAAATAAGAGTGGCCAATTACCTCGTCGTAATGATCGGCCCCTATGAGCTTGAGCCCATAGGGGTTCACAAAGGTGAATTTGCCTGTCAGGTCTAAGGTGTAAACAATATCTGAGGCGGCTTCTACATAGGCTCGAAAAAGGCTATCTGGACCCGGTTCAAGGGGTGAAACAGGATCAGCCAAAGGGGCCTTTGGAGTATGGGCGCTGGTCATAGCGGTGGTTTATTAATATCCAGATTGCGAATCAGCAGTAGGAGACCCCCTGATCAGTCGATAGCCCTCATCATCGCAGAGCGCGCCATCATCAAGCGTGACACACCTAAGGTGATCAGCAGTGTGTTTGGCAAATAGCGCGCTAGGCATCGCTTTGTCAGTGCTACACACCACCGCACCGTTGAATTAGGACTCTCGACTTCGTAGCTATGCAGACTCGCTGATTGGGATACCCCTGACTGCCTCAATTAACTTTTCATGACGATCACCCAGAGATCAGGGAAATTCCTCAGGAACCGGTAAAAACTTCCCAAAAGGCCGCTATATGGCCTTTAAGAGTTCTAGATGCTCTGCAGACCAAAAAGGTTCCCACTCAGCGCTTGGGTTGATAGTAAGTCCATAAAGTGATGATATCTGTGTTCGCTTTATCTAACTTGCGCCAGCCCAACGGGTGCGGCCGGCTGAGCAAAGTATTGTCAGCAGCTCAGTCGAATCTTTCGGTATAGACGACGGCCTCTCGCAGCACTTCTTCTTGCTGTCCCGCATCATCAAACCGCACAATTACCAAGCTGCTGGAGTCGAGCCGATATTCAAAGTTGTCGTTGCCAATGATGTAACCGCCCCCAAGGGCTTCGACGTCTTGTGCGGTCACCACCTGTTCGGTGCCTTGTTCTTGCGATAAGTAGAGGTGCTGATGACGAATTTTGCAGACATAAATCGTGTGGCTTTGCGTCACAAAGTAAGCCTCGATCGCGCGGGTATTGCCACAGTGCTCATCCAGCGCCTCTTTCAAAACATCGCTCTGAGGGCTCAGAGTGGCCGCAGCGGACTCGTCAGTTGAGGCCGAGGGAGCGGTCGGAATATCGAGCAAGTCACTGCGCACCCAACCCACCGTAGACGCATTTTGAAAGGTGACGTAATGCCAGGTGTGACCGTCTTCAGCAGGTTCGGCCCGACCCAACACGACAGTATCGCCGACCTGTCCATAGCCAATGGGAGCACTCGTTGCCGAGGGCTGCGATCGCACATTGACCTCAGCGCCAGGATTCTCCGCGATGAGGGTCGCGATTTGCCCGGCGGTTTGAGCCGGTTGCGGCTGTGCCGCTGACTCATCGGTTGCATTAGCGGTCGAGACGGTGTCAGTCAAACCCGGCCACGTATCCGGTGTGGGCTGCACTGTCGGCGTTCCACCAGTGCCCGCGTCTGCCGTTGTGGGCGGTAGTTGAGACCGAGACCGCCATTGGCGGCAAGTGCCCAGTCCCACCAAACAAACAACGGCTAACAGCCCCCCCAATACAAACCGCGATCGCATGCCTCGTCACCCTTGATCACCCAGATTTATGGTTAAGTCTACTGATTGTGTCGCGCTCTGCAACTACCCACCGTGACCTGAGTGAAATTCGTAATTATTGCTGCATTATTTAGCGTCGGCTTTCCACAGGTAACCCATCTGGTCAATCGTGAGGCCCGTATTAGGAAAATCATTAGCGGTGAGCTGTCGGATCAGGGTGACACTTTCAAAAAAAATGTCGATGTAGGGCACGCCATTGTCGTCTAAGGCGACAGGAATAATGCGCCCGCCTAAGAAATCGCCCGTATCGTTGAGCTCGACCTGCAAGATTAAAGATTGCCCCAGCGGCCCTACGGTCGAGAGCGTGCGATAGCCCAAAAAGTTGCCGAGGGAATAGGCAATCAGCTTGTCTTGGTAAAGCTCGAGCGCTCTGGGCACGTGGGGGCCATGCCCCAAAATCAGGTCAGCGCCAGCATCCACCATCGTCCGCGAGAACTGCACCAGGTTGCCGCGATTTTCTGAAAAGAAGTATTCCGTTTGATTACGCACGCGCAGCGCATCGGTGCCCTCAGCCCCGCCATGCACCGAGACCACCACCATATCAGCTTGGGCCTGGGCTGCTCTGACCAACTCAGCGGCAGCCGTCAGGTTATTCATATTGTTGTGGTCATCCCAATAGCTAAAGCCAATAAAGGCGATCGCATACCCATTAGCCTCAAGCATGACGATTTCACCTTGACGGCCCACAGCGCGCATCCCCGCCTGTTCGATATGGGCAATGGTGTCGGCAAACCCTGCATCCCCAAAGTCAAAGGAGTGGTTGTTGGCAACGCTTAAGATGTCGAACCCAGCTGCTTGCAGCACGGGCGCAAAGGCCGGTGGCGTTCGAAAGGCAAAGGTCATGCCGCGGCTCACATCCTTGGCCACATAGGGGGAGTCAGTAAGGGTGCTTTCAAAATTGCCAAAAAGGATATCGACTTCCCCCATAAACATTTTGACGCTGTTGAACAGGTAGTTAGGGTCTTCTGGCAGTCGATAGTCGGGGAAATTGGTGCCGGGAATAATGTCGCCCACTGCTTTCAGACTGACAGCAACTTGGGCAGAGGGCGGCACGGTTAGCAAATTAGCTGCGGCACCGAGTCCGTTGTTTGACGTGATGGGCTGCCATAAAGCGGTTGCAGTAGCTGGGGATAGATCCGGTGGGGGTGACTCTGGTTGGGGGCTGGGATCACGTGCGGGATCAAGGGGGGGCAGCTCTTGAGCGGCGATCGCGGGCTCGAGCTGATCGGGCGGCACGACGGTGACGGCTGACGAATCTGCCGCGGGTTGCCTCAGCTGAGCAACGGCAAATCGCGATCGCAGCGGCTCATGCGTGAAGGTGATCGCGGTGCCCACCACAAAACTGACACCGCCCAAAGTGATCGCCCCGGCTCGCAATTGTCGGCGTCGGGCCAGCTGTTTACGCTGAAGATGCTGTTGCTGCAGTCCAGGAGCCAGTGCCGTCGTCGCGGGCACTGAACCGCGCCCCTCCCCGGCGGTGGTTGAAGGCAGAAACTGGGCCAGGGACGACGGCTGGCGTGTTGCTTGCTCTGGCGATCGCTCCAACAGCGTGTGATGCACTAGCTGAGGGGCAGCAGACGCGCCGCTGTCAATATAGACATAAACATCCCAATACTTCGTCCCCTGAAGTCCCTGTAAAGCCCGTTCGAGCTGGGGCAACAGCTGGCCCAAGCCATACAAATGGGCCGCCGGCACACAAATATCGAGACGGGGCAGTGGCCCGGTAATTGTCAGGGGAGGCTGCAGAGCTAGGGCTGCATTGACATAATGGGCAATCGCCAGACAATTGCCTGACTGGGAGGACGGAACCGGCGATCGCACCGTCTGCTCAGCCGTATGGGCCATACCAATCTCACTTCTCAGTTATCGATGGATGCTTGTGAGTCATAGACGCTCGCCCCGATTACTGTCAGCTATAGGTCTGGCCATTGCAAGCAGCTAGGCCAATCGCCCTCAGCCCAATCCCTGAGAAGACAGCAGATACTTGCCTAGTTGAAATAGATTGAGGGCGATAAACGTGATCAAAAAGATCGTCACGACCACATTAAAAGCGTTTCGTAAAATGTTGACCATGAATTTCGTTTGATAAATGGCAGCCTTTACACCTTCATCTAACCCACGCGATATGATGAACGGCTGCAAGGATTTTTAACACTCAGAGACGTTTGCCCGGCAGCGCTGACATCCTATCCCATTAGCTTTATTGATTTTGACGATTGTCCATTCTCCCAAGTTTGCACTGTTTAACTCGCTAGTCACGTAGCACGGCCGGGCTGTTGAGAGCGCGCAAGGTCGACCGCGGTTTGCTCCGCCCGAGAACCGGCAATCAAGTGAAGCCAGCGCGGGATCGAACGAGGCGTCATGCTAGCGGCTGTTGTTGAATTGACCTCATTGCCCGCCGTCAATGAGGCCCTGGCTCGTGGGTAAGTCAACGCTCTAGCGGTCAGCAGCTCGGCATGACTTTACTGCTGGCAGGGGTGATTCGGCGAGTTACCGCCCCACATATCAACAGCAATTGGACAATAATGGACGATGTTTGAGCCAACAAGCTAAAGTGGTACTGACTACGACTAACGGTCTCGGTCAAATTCTAGCGAACGTCTAGACTAAAACCTGGAAGTTGGCAGCGGCTTGCCGCAAAGGTTTGTACACTAAGCGCACAGCTAACCTGACCGTTGTGCTGTTTTGACGAGCATTGCAGACATGTGGAGCAAGGTTTGATGCAGAACTCTACGGCCTCGACCCCGATTCGTTCTTTAGAAGATGCGATTGAACGCTGCCAGGCGTTAGGCATGCGTCTGAGTCGCCAGCGACGCTACATTCTAGAGCTGCTTTGGGAGGCTAAGGAACATCTGTCGGCCCGCGAGATTTACAACCGCCTGAGCCAAAAGGGCTGCGACATCGGTCACACCTCGGTCTATCAAAATCTCGAAGCACTGTCAGAGCAAAATATTATTGAGTGCGTTGAGCGGTCCGATGGTCGACTCTATGGCCACATCAATGATGCTCATAGCCACGTGAACTGCACAAATACGCAACAAATTATCGATGTGCACGTCGAATTACCTGAGGCGTTGATTCGTCAGGTTGAAGCGCAAACCGGCACCAAGATTACGGAATATCGAGTCGATTTCTTTGGTGTGCGTCAGTAGCTGGCGTTAGCTGCTTAAAACGTCTTTAGTGAATAGATAAAAGACGGTTCCGAAGACAAAGGCGGCGATCACCATATCCATTGCATTTAGTTCCCTGTATTCATCGCGATGACGGTCTGAGTGCTAAGGGCTGCCCCCCAAAACTCAGACATTTCGTCAACTTAGCGGACTTTAGGTCTGATAGAAAGCAGGGAATCACCTACCTTGACAGGTACCCATTAATCACTTCCATCCGTAATCTGCTCAGGGTCGAACAGGGGCGCTCGCCTGCCAACTAACTTCAGTTGCGATGAGGCAATTGGGCGTGGCCTTCGGTGACGAGATTTGCGCCTGAGGAACCGTAGTGGCTCAGCTCTCAATTGGCAGTAAACCTTTGGGCGGCGTGATTTCGACATAGCCCGCAGCGAGATCGACGACGGGCACGATCGCATACACAAAGGGAATCAAAATTGGCAGATCCCCCTTTTTGGTGGGTTTAGTCATTGAGGATGCCGCAGGTGATTGAGCGGATTCTGCCTGAGCATACAGTTCGATTGCCAGCAGATCATTACCCGCTGCATAGACATCAATGACGGTGCCAATCGCTGCCCCGGTCGCTTGCAGTCGCACCGTCAAGCCCACTAAATCTGAGACATGGAATTCGTCCGACTCCACCGCGAGGCGATCGCCCGCCGGTACAACCAGCTTCGCTTCGCGCAATGCTTCAGCCTGATCGCGATAGTTAACCCCAGCCAGCTTCAGCACATAGAGACCTTTCCCCGATAGATAACGACCCGAGACTAGCTGCACGGGTTCGGGCTGCGTCTGACCCGGTTTCAGCAGCCAGCGCTCGCCGGGTGCCAAAAACCGTTCGGGAAAATCACTGTCAGGATAGACGCGCACGGCTCCGTCAAGCCCTTGAGGGGCGACGATGCGACCAATCTCTAACCAATCGGTGGCAGTAGGATCTAACTCCATAGCAGCTGTCATGAACCTACTGTAGCGGGAGTTGCCGCTGTCGGTTGAGTCTGATAAAGCTGCGTGACCACCGTGGCCAAGTGCTGAATGCCCTGAGCGATTTCGGCATCGGTTGCCGTTAAGCTAATGCGAATGCACTGGCGGGTGTGGGGCCAATCTTCGCGCAGGCCGGGGAAGAAGGGATCGCCAGGTACCACAATGACACCATACTGCTTGAGCTGCTGATACAGCTCGCGATCGCTCACGGGCAGCTGATCAAACCACAGCCAGGCAAAAATCGCGCCTTCCCCGCGATGCAGGTACCAGGGCGCCGTGGCGGGCATGAACTGGTCGAGGCTGTCTTCAAGAACGGCAAATTTGTTGCGATAGTAAGGGCGAATCACGGTTTCAGCAAGATTGCCTAAGGCTCCGGAGGAGATCGCTTGGGCTGCGATCGCCTGACCATAGCGGGAGGAATGAATACACAGATTGGTCTGAAAAGACTGGAGCACCTGAATGATGGCTTCATCACCGAGGGCAATGCCGATGCGCTCTCCCGGCAGTCCGGCTTTCGACAGGCTGAGGCAGTGCACCATGTTCTGCCGGAAGATGGGCGTCATCTCGGTGAAATTCAATCCCGGATAGGGCGGCGCATAGGCCGAATCGACAAATACCGGCACGTTATGCGGAGCGGCCAAATCAGCAATCCGATGTACTTCGTCGTTAGTCAGCACGTTGCCGGTCGGGTTGCAGGGTCGAGAAAACAAGACGAACCCGGTGTTTTCATTGATTTCTAGCTGGCTAAAATCGGGACGATATTTAAAGGAATGAGGCGTCTCACCGATATCAATCGTCGGTTTATAGGCCTTTAGCGCTTCAGGGAACAATGAGACGCCACCGTAGCCGGTGTAGTCCGGGCTAAGGGGCAAGACGATTTCTCGGAGTTGTTGATTAGCGGTGTAGCCCCCGAAGGCATTGGCTGCAAAAAAGTACAGTGCCTGACTGCCAGGGGTAATTAAGATGTTGCGTTCCGTCAGGGCCAAATCATAGCGCTGATTGAAGTCGGTCAACACCGCGTCGATAAAGGGCTCATACCCTTGGCTAGAGCCGTAGCGACAGACGACTTCGCCATAGTCGGCACTGTTGAGTAGATCCGCCGTGCAATCGCGCC
>CALCPB010000217.1 GCA_937897665.1 uncultured Halomicronema sp.
CATGTGTGACCATGACAGTGACCCCAAGCAGTTGACTAGCGCAAGGCGAGCCCTTGCTTCTGACCAGGTTCATGTCAGTATTCGCCATACGGGGCCTGGCATGACTGCTGAAGTTAAGAACAAGATTTTCAATCCCTTCTTTACCACTAAGGTCGTGGGTAAAGGGACGGGCCTGGGGCTGGGCATTTGTTTCAAAATCATCGAACACCACCGGGGCCGGATTGAGGTGAATTCCCAGGTGGGGGAGGGCACGGAATTTTTGATTACTTTGCCCATTGAAGCTTTGCCCGCAGATGTGGAAGGGATGGCGAAGACGGATGCAACCTCTGCCTTCGCTTCATAGGCAGTTTTAGGAATTTGCTCTAAGTTTTGTCTGCACCAATTCAGCGAATACGCTCAAGCCGGAGATCGCGGCTCAGCGAAAACAACGCTCACGGTATGGCCAAAATCATGGGCGTTGACCGTGATGCCCTCAACCCGTTGCCAGTTCCTTCGCAGACGGTTCCTGTGTGTAGATGCGATCGCTTTGCCAAACCCTGAAGCAGGTTGCTGAGTCGTCGTTGGGGCGATCGCTCCAAAACTTTTAGGTTGCTCAGAACCCCGGCTTTTTGAAAAAGCCGAGGTTCTTTTGGGAGCCTTACACTGTCACGAGTTCGGGGGCTTGGCGTTTGAAGACAAGACGTTCGTTTTCGACGTCGGCGTAGATGCGATCGACTAAAATTGACACACAGCTCTACAAGGAGTACGCCATGCAGCTAACCGTAGATGACGAACAGACCAAGGAACTGCTTAAAGCAGTGCTTGTCGAAATGCTGCAACAAAAGCGGGAGGTCTTTTACGAGCTAGTCCTCGAAGCGTTGGAAGATGTGGGCTTAGCAAGGGCGATCGAGGAAGGCGAAGAGACAGAGTTTGTTGATGAGCAAGAGATTCAGGCAGTTCTTCGTGGCGACGCATGAATGTCCGATTCCGCAGCAGTTTCAAGAAAGATTTGAAGCGGATAAAGGATCCGGCTCTTCTAGATCAGGTAAATCTGGCCATCGAAGAAGTGAAAGCAGCAGAGAGCATATCTGCTATCCGTAATCTACATAAACTGAAGGGATATCAAGAGTTATATCGAATCCGGGTGGGAAGTTATCGCATCGGGTTGCGGGTGACTGATGAAGAAGTGATTTTTGTGCGTTTGCTTCACCGCCGAGAAATCTACCGCTTTTTCCCATAAACAAACCCCAGAGACTTCAGGCCTGTGGGGTTTGGTGTTATTCAACTACACCGTCGCGAGTTCGGGAGCTTGACGTTTGAAGACGAGACGTTCGTATTCCACATCGGCATAGAGGCGATCGCCGTTTACAAAATCGCCCCGCAGGATGCCCTTAGCCATGGGCGTCTCCAGCTCCTTTTGGATCGCCCGCTTCAGGGGGCGCGCGCCGTAAACGGGGTCAAAGCCAACTTGGGCCACCCAATCCAGTGCTTCTTCTGACAGCGTGAGAGACATCTTGCGCTCGCCCAGTCGCTGCTCTAGGCGGTTGATCTGCAGTTTGACGATTTCCCGCAACTGCTCCTGACGCAGGCTGTGGAAGATGATCAGCTCATCCACCCGGTTGAGGAACTCAGGGCGGAACTGGCCGCGCATGGCCTCCATCACGCGATCGCGCATGAGGTCATACTTCTCGTCATCGCCTGCCAAATCCAGAATGTACTGGGAGCCGATGTTGCTGGTCATGATGACGACGCAGTTGCGGAAGTCCACCGTACGGCCTTGAGAATCGGTCAAGCGACCGTCATCCAGGATTTGCAACATGATGTTGAACACATCGGGGTGGGCCTTCTCGATTTCGTCGAAAAGAATGACCGCATAGGGACGACGACGAATCGCTTCAGTGAGCTGACCGCCTTCGTCAAAGCCGACGTAGCCCGGAGGGGCACCAATTAGCCGCGCGACGGCGTGCTTCTCCATATATTCCGACATGTCGATGCGAACGATCGCCTCTTCCGTGTCGAACATGTAAGAGGCCAGCGCCTTGGCTAATTCGGTTTTGCCGACGCCCGTGGGGCCGAGGAAAATAAAGCTGGCAATGGGTCGGTTGGGGTCAGCGAGACCGGCGCGACTCCGCTGAATCGCATCAGACACTGCCGTCACCGCTTCATCTTGACCAATCACCCGCTGATGGAGTTCATCTTCCAGGTGCAGCAGCTTCTCCATCTCGGAAGCGACCAGTTTGCTAACAGGAATGCCCGTCCACTTGGAGATAATTTCGGCGATGTCTTCTTCTGTGACTTCCTCCCGCAGCAGCGATTGACCGCTGGTTTGAGCATTCTCTAACTTCTGCTCAGCATCTTCGACTTTGCGTTGCAGGTCGGTGAGTTTGCCGTACTTCAGCTCCGCCGCGCGATTCAGATCGTAGTTGCGTTCCGCCTGCTGAATCTCGATATTGACGTGATCCAGCTCTTCCCGCAGTTTTTGAATGTCGTCGATCAGGTCTTTTTCGGACTGCCACTGGGCATTCAAACCGGACTGGGTTTCTTTGAGATCCGCCAGTTCCTTTTCCAGGCGTTCCACCCGGTCTAAAGACCCGGCATCGGTCTCATTCTTGAGCGACAGGCGCTCCATTTCCATCTGGAGGATCTTGCGATCCACTTCGTCCAACTCCTCCGGCTTCGAGGTGATCTCCATCTTCAGCTTGGCTGCTGACTCATCCACCAGGTCGATCGCCTTATCGGGCAAGAAGCGATCGCTGATGTACCGGGTCGAAAGCACCGCCGCTGCCACCAACGCACTGTCGGAAATCTTAACCCCGTGGTGCACTTCGTAGCGCTCTTTGAGTCCCCGCAGAATAGAGACGGTATCTTCAATACTGGGCTGATCGACAAACACCTGCTGGAAGCGCCGTTCCAGAGCGGCATCCTTTTCGATGTACTTGCGATATTCATCGAGTGTGGTCGCGCCAATACAGCGCAATTCGCCTCGCGCCAGCAGTGGCTTCAGCAGGTTGCCCGCATCCATCGACCCCTGAGTTGCTCCGGCTCCCACCACGGTGTGAATCTCGTCGATGAACAGCACCATCTGCCCGTCGGAATCTTGCACTTCCTTGAGGACGGCTTTGAGGCGCTCTTCAAATTCACCGCGATACTTCGCCCCCGCAATCAGCGCGCCCATATCCAGGGCGATGATTTTGCGATCGCGCAGTGACTCGGGCACATCCTTGCTAATGATGCGCTGGGCCAGCCCTTCCGCGATCGCGGTCTTCCCCACGCCGGGTTCCCCAATCAGCACCGGATTGTTCTTCGTGCGCCGCGAGAGAATCTGAATCGTACGGCGAATCTCATCATCCCGACCAATCACCGGGTCGAGGCGACCTTCTCGCGCCAGCTCGGTTAGGTCGCGACCATATTTTTCCAGTGCTTCGTATTTGCCTTCCGGGTTTTGATCGGTCACTTTCTGATTGCCTCGCACGTCTTTGATGATGCCTCTCAGGGAATTTTCGTCCAGGCTGAATTCGCGAAATAGCGCCTGCCCAAACCGACTGTCTTTGGCATAGGCCAGCAGTAAATGTTCGATAGAAATGTATTCATCGCCAAAGTCTTTGCGGTAGCTATCGGCGCGATCGAGCAGCTGATCGAGGCTGTTGCCCAAATAGACCGAACCGCCCGCATTGCTGATTTTGGGCTGCTTGGCGATGAAGTCGGTGGTGCGATCGCGCACATTTTGTACGTTCACTTCCGCCTTGTTAAAGACCGAAACCGCCAGCCCTTCTTGCTCTAAGAGCGCCTGCATCAGGTGCTCGCTCTCGATCTGCTGGTGTTTGGCTTCTTTGGCGATTTCCGGCGTGCGGACAATAGCCTGCCACGCCTTCTCAGTAAATTGCTTGGGGTTGGTGGGTTGCATGAAATCTCTCCGGCTAGCGAGCGTCTACGAAGGTCGGCAGACAGAAGTCAGAAGTCAGCCCTGAGGCCATCATGAGCTAATTTCTGATCTCTGGTATCCAACCTCTGTATTAACTATGAAGGATCTGGCAAATTTGCAGGTTCGTGATGCCGTATGCCAAAAGGGGCGATCGCCCTACCCAATCTCAAAATCAGCGTGGCTTACTTTTGCCGCTACGCTAGCGACGCCCTGTTATTTCTCGTACCCATCGCGGTAAGGAAAGGTTGAAAATTAGCAGTGAAATTGCTGTCAGAGCCGTAGCTGTCATTTTCATCGGCGTAGTCGGTATGTCGTAGCCGAAAGCAGCTGTGACTAAGAAACAGCCGCCTACCGAGTTCGTGAGGCCGTAT
>CALCPB010000218.1 GCA_937897665.1 uncultured Halomicronema sp.
GGGATCGGCAAGTAGCTGGACGCTAAACACGTACGAAGGTCGGCCCCTGGGATGCCCAGTTTTGCCTAAACTCCAGTGATGGGCCCCTGCCGCCAACGAGTAAGACTCGGTCGGTGAGCCAATCTCTGAGTGATCGCGTCATCACGGTGATGGGGAAAGATCACTCACACTGTTGACGGTGTAGTGAGGCCAGTGAGCCGTTAAGAATGCCGTCATGGCCTGACTATCTAAGGGGCGACTAAACCGATAGCCCTGCATCTGCTGACAGCCCAACGCTTGTAGACAGTTCATTTGTTCAGTGGTTTCGACACCTTCGGCCACAAGGCTCAGGTTCAGCGCTTGGCCCAGCGCAATGACGGCCTTCAACATGGCCACGTCTTGCGCATCATCGGGGATGCCATCGACGAATGAGCGATCGATTTTCACCCCTTGAAAGGGCAACTGCTTAAGATAGCTGAGGGAAGAATACCCGGTGCCAAAGTCATCCATCACAATGCGGGTGCCCAATTGTTGCAGCTGATTGAGGGTCACCACAGAGGCCTCTAAGTTGGCGAGGGTAGCGGTTTCAGTGATTTCTAACTCCAGACATTGAGGGACGAGGGCAAAAGCGCTAAGCACCTGCTCAATTTTGTCTACAAGCGCCGAGTGATGCAGCTGGCGAGCGGATAAGTTGACCGCGATTTGTAGCTGCTCGAATCCTTGCTGATGCCAGAGCTGCAGCTGACAGCAGGCTTGCTCTAGCACCCACTCGCCCAAGGGAACGATCAGGCCAATTTCTTCAGCGATGGGGATAAAGTCTTGGGGCGGCACTTCGCCTAGTTCTGGGCTAAACCAGCGAGCCAGGGCCTCAATGCGACAAATTTTGCCCGCTGCCAGATCAATTTGCGGTTGAAAGTGCAGCCGAAATTCTCGCCGCTGCAGCGCTTGGTGGAGATGCTTTTCTAACACCAACTGCCGTGAGGCCGCCGAGTTCAACAGGGCATTGTAAAAGCGATAGGTATTGCGGCCATCCCCTTTGGCGGCGTACATCGCGGCATCGGCATATTGCAGCAGTGTGGTCATCGTGTCGCCATCGTTGGGGTAAACAGCAATGCCAATACTGCCGGTAATGTAGAGTTCGTGATGCTCAATCAGAAAGGGGGGTCTGAGCTTTTCGGCGAGTCTTTCAGCGACGTTTGCGGCCTCATCGGTGGAGCTGAGATCACGCAGGATTAAGGTAAACTCATCACCGCCCCACCTGGCCAGCATGTCGTTGCGGCGGAGCCCTTCGATCAGGCGCTGGGTCGCTTGCACTAAGAGCGCATCGCCGATCGCGTGACCGAGCGTATCGTTGATGTTTTTAAAGCGATCTAAATCTAAAAACATCACGGCAATGAGGGTTTCATGACGCCGGGCAGTCGCCATCGCCAGGGGCAGTTGTTGATTGAAGGCCGTGCGGTTAGGCAACCCCGTGAGCGGGTCATGAAACGCCTGATAGCGCATCTGCTCTTCGGTGTGGCGTCGTTTAAAGGCGCCGCCAATACTGGCTGCAATGGTGACTAAGATGGATTCTTCGCTGGAGGTCCAATCGCGCATCTGGCGACAGGCATCGAACCCGATGTAGCCCCACAAATCATGGTCAATAAAGATGGGCACCATGACCAGTGAGACGATGCCATCCTGCGACAGTAGCTGCTGCTCCACCAGGGGAAAAGTGGAGACTCGTCCCCGAATTGACTGACCCGCTTGAAAAGCTCGATACCAACGCATGAGGCCATGTTCGGCATAGCTCTGATTTTGCCAATGAGGCTGATCGAGGCGGGGAGGAATACCAGTCTGTATCCATTCATGCCGCATACTCATGCAGGGGGCGTCAGTTTTGGCATAACAGTGATTTTCGTACAGGTAGGCCCGGTCAGCCGCCGCTGCCTCACCCAAAATGGCTAGAACCTGGGCAATAGATTGTTCGATATTGAGATTGGTCAACAGGTACTGGCTGCCTTGAGCCACCCCCTGTAGCAAGCGATCGCGCCGATATAGCTTTAGTTCACTGCCCTTGCGCTCGGTAATATCTTCAACGGTGCCCTCAAATCCCACCACGGCCCCGTTGGCGTCGTAGGTGGTCCGCGCCGATTCAGAGATCCAGATCACGGTGCCGTCTTTTTTGTAAACAGCGGACTCGTAACCAATAACGGCTCCTTGAGTCAGCATCTGCTCGACAAAGATTTCGCGCCGCCCGGGCGCGACATACAGCTGCTGCTCGATATTGGTGAGGCTGGTGATGAGTTCTTGGGGCGAGGCATAGCCATAAATCTTGGCCAACATCGGATTGACGGTGAGGTAGCGACCACTGGGCGTGGTTTGAAAGATGCCCTCAACGGCGTTTTCAAAAATGCTGCGATATTTAGTTTCGGCTTGGCGCAGGGAGATTTCGGCTTGAAATCGTTCCGTCGCGATCGCCACCGCATGAGCCGCCACTCGTAGCAGGTTGACCTCTGACTGCGACCAAATTCTGGCCGCCTCACAGTTGTCAAAGCCGATCAGGCCACTAAATCGGCCCCGCACCTGCAGCGGCAAGAGCAAAATGGATTTCACGGCAGAGGGCGCCTGACCCAAAATTTGCTGCAAGGGTTCAGGAAACTGATCTAAGGTCTGATTAATACAGTTTTTCTGACTGAGTTCAGCCACCCAATCCGCGATCGCTCCCTGCAACTCAAACGTAGCTACACTCGGGTGCCGATAGGTCGAGACCGTATCCGCCGAGGTCCACTGGGCTCGTTGCACCAGTTGATCCGGCAGCCGCTCATAGAGATAAACTCGATTGGCTTCAGTGGCCAGCGCTAGCGGTTGCAACGCGGCACAAAAGCGAGCGTTGTCCCAACTGCTATCGAGGTCTAACAGCTGGCGTTGGAGTTCGACTAATGCGGTTAAATACTGTTCTCGCCGGTTGAGATTTTTTTGAAAAGCAATGCGATCGCTCACGTCCTCCAAACTCCCCAACACGCCAATCACCTGCTGGCTAGCATCATGAATCGGAAATTTGCTGCAGTTGATCCACTGGTTAAGGGGCGCTTCCTTAAACTCTAAGGTGTTGATCTGGGGCCAGTTGGCCTGCATGATGCGGCAGTCTTGCTGACGATAATACCCGGCATCTTCGACCGAATAGCTCGGCAGGTCATAGTCCGTTTTGCCCACAACCTCAGCCGAATTTTGCAGGCCGACGCTTTGGGCAAACGCTTGATTGCAGCCAAGGTAAGTGCCTTTATGATCTTTCCAAAACAAGTGTTGGGGAATGCTGTCGAGCACGAGGCTGAGAAACTTTTCTCGTTCAATCAGCGCCTGTTCCGCTTCTACCTGCTCAGTCACGTCGCGAGACACGGCCAGCACCTGGCGAGCGCTCAACTCACTGGGTTGGTTAATCATGCAGCCAACGGTTTCAAACCAGCGATAGTCACCGCTGCGATGCCGCACGCGAAACCGTAGGGTGGGCACGGCCTTAAGACGCAAAAACTGCCGATAGTGCTGCAAGACGCGCGGCTTGTCTTGGGGATGAAAGAACTGCTCAGGGGAGCGGCCAATCAATTCTTCTGGAGTATAGCCGAGCAAATTGTGACAGGCAGGCGACACATAGTGAAAGACACCGGTCAAATCATGTTGCGAAATCAGATCTAAAGAGCCTTCTGCCAACATGCGATAGCGGGTTTCGCTGTCGCGTAAAGCCGCCTCAGTCTGCTTCAGCGGCGTAATGTCGGTGATAAAGCCTTCTAGAGCTACAATCGCGCCAGCGTCATTCAAAACCGCCTGCCCCTTTTCCCAAACCCACTTCTCTTCACCATTGCGGGTGATGATGCGATATTCCACCTGATAAGGCTGCCCTTGGCCCAACGCTTGCTCAATCGTTCTGACCACTCGGCACAAATCATCGGCATGGGTGATGTCGTTGTAGGAAGCGGAACGGTTGTCGCCAACCAATTGCTCTTGGGGATAGCCGGTGAGATGACTGCAGCCGTCGCTCAGCCAGCGCATCCGCCAGTCGGGTGGCCCCGCCGCCTTAAACACAATGCCCGGTAGCGTATTAATGACGCGTTGCAGTTGCTGCTGATAGGCCGTCAACGCCGCTTCTGTTTGCTTGAGGCGGAGAATTGAGCCCACCTGTACCGCGATCGCCTCAATGAGTCGTAAGTGATCGGGATCGCAGGCTTGCACCTCACTCGTGAAAAAAACGAGCACCATCAAGACCTCACCATCCAAGGTCACCGGGACGCCCAAACCAGCCCCCAAACCGTATTGCTGCGCTAAGTCTCGCCGGTGAAAGGTCGTCAATGAGCATTGAGCCGTATCGGCCAGCCATTCTGCTTGCCCCGTAGCATAGACGCGCCCTGGTAACCCCTGACCCCGAGCAAACTGACGACGATAACTCTCCTGATCAAACCCCGTTAGGTGGGCTTCAGTTGTATATGAAAGGCCACTGTGATCGAGCTGTTGAGCCGTTTGCGGCAGCCAAACTTCGCCAAACACCCACCGAGTAGACGTGCAAACCAACTCTAAAAGCAGCAGCAGCGCGGCATCAAAATCAGGCGATTGACTGATTGCTGTAGCGATCGTTTGCAGCAGATTCAAGGCCGCAGCATCGAGACCAGAAGCATCGCTCCTAGATGAGTGCAGGGAATCAACATGCGTAAA
>CALCPB010000219.1 GCA_937897665.1 uncultured Halomicronema sp.
AGCCCCAAATCACTGCTGGGTTCGCCGGTTTCCAACCCCAAGAAAAAGCCGCCGATCAAGATTAAGCTGGTGAGCACAAAAATGGTGGTGAACTGTACCAAGCTCACCGGCACTGGATGCAGCTTACGGAAGCTCAACTGCATGGAGACGAGATACAGGGCGAAGGCGATACTTGAGAGCAGTCCGGCAAAGACGCCCCAAGGCGAAACGGCCCCTGAGGCTAGGTCAGTGTTGATGCGCGGCAATGCGGTAAACACGATGCCAATGGTGATGGCAAACATGACTAAGCCCCGCAGGGGGGTGGGGCGATCGCCGAATAAAAACCAGGCCAACGGCACCGTAATCAGCGGATACATAAACAACAGCGTGACGGCAACGCCGGGGCCAATGTCGGAGATCGCTTTGTAGATCAGCACCTGCGACATAAACAGAAAGCAGCCACTGGCAATTACTTGAAACAGCGGTCGCTTATCGCGAGCGCCTAAAAACTTGCGAATATCAGCCCAAACTTTGGGATATATCTTGCCCGCCACGATCACCATCAGCGGCAAGACTACCAGCATTCTCAGCCAGAGCAACAGCAGCGAGTTCGGAATGTTGAGGGGAAAAACTGCCGCCACCGGTATCTGGCCAAAGATTTGGCCCCCGTACCCAATAATGCCGACCAAAACGTTGTGAAAGGATAACGCCAGGGTAGACAGAATGATGAAAGTCAGCCCCTTTTGAAAGGCACTGGCCGCACTGATAGGGTGGCGCTTAGCTGCACTTGATGATGGCGCTGGCTCAGCTCGCTGGCCCGGCTGGCCCGCTGGGGCTGGCCGCGTCTCACCCGCGGCCCCTGGCTGATAAGGCGCTGTTGGCACCGCATACGCTGAGTTCGACTGAGGATATAAGGGCACCTGTTGAGCCCCATACAGTGGAGTCGCAGTGCTGCCGTTGCTATGACCATTGGTCGCCGCCGCCACCGCCTGCGGCCGCACGATCTGAGTCTGCAACTGAATGCTCAGACGATTGACCAATGCATCTAAGATGGCTTCCCCTTGCTGCTCCATGCTGTGCATGCGACTGATTTGCTGTGAAAGCGAGCTTTGGTAGCTGTTGAGATCTTGCTGGAGCGAGTGCAAGGTATCGTTCAGACTAGAGTCGAGCGAAGAGAGCAGTTGGTAAGCATTGTGCAAAGAACCGCTGGTTGCGGTGCCTGGCACCGCTGCCCCACTGTACAGGTCTTCGGTGAGGCGATTTTGCAGATGGCCCGCCAAAGCTTGCGCCAGCTTTTTTGCCCATAACTGCTGCTGTGCTAACTGCTGACGACTGAGTTCAGCGGTTTGTTGGGTCTGCAGTTCAGCGTAGTTACTTTTGAGTGACTGATATTCTTCTTCTAAGATTTCAATATCGTTGAGCAGACGATGCTTTGTGCCCTGGAGGCGATTGATGTCCTGGGTCAGCTGACCGGAGAGATCGCTTTGCAGTGCTCTCAGGTCTTGAGAAAGATTTCGCAGCACCTCACGGGCTGCTTTTTCCTCATTTGGAGGGGTGTGCGGTGTCTTGTCCAACTGGCCCATGAATATAGTTGCCCCTAATCTGGCATGCTCGCCTTGATGTAGATAGTCACGTAGCAGGCGTGATTGTTTTTTGTGATGATGTTATTGTGCTCAAAATCTTTAAAAAGATCTCATTTAGTTACGAAAAAAAGAGCATGTGAAGGTTTGAAGATGTTTTCCAAAAAACCTGGCTGCGTGTTTATTGCTGGTGCAAACAGCCTTATCTAAGGAAAGCGTCTCATTCAACCAGGCTATCAGGTCGGCTGTCGCGGTTACCCAACGCACTGCCGGATTTGGCTTGGGTGCGTCACAGGGGGCAATTACTCACTCGATGATCATTAAAGTCACTAATTGGGCTAGTTTATCGCAATGAAGTCAGGGTCGCCGGTTTCAGCGTGTCGCTGTCTGGACGATTGCTCCCCATCACTGGCAATATCCGGTTTCTGAGTTGGGCCGGGGGCTTATGTCAGGCCTCCTCAGCCTCGTCAGCGCCCATCAGCTTAGCCACCATGACACTATCGGGAAACGACTCTAATACCAAGGTTTTGACCATTACCGTGAGCGGCAGGGCCAAAAAAGCCCCAATGGGACCCAGAATCCACGTCCAAAACACGACGGCCAGAAACGTGACCAACGTCGACAGATCAAGCCCCTGCCCGAGATAGCGAGGGCCAATCACCATGTCAAAGAAATTGTTGATGAGGGCATAGCCGATGAACACGACCCGGTCGGCCCCGTTGCCAGACTCCAGCAGGGCCAATATCAGGGGCGGCATGAGCGCAATGATGTAGCCAATATTAGGAATGAAGTTGAATAAGAAAGAAACGACCCCCCACAGCACCGCAAAATCGACGCCTAATGCCAATAGCAAGAGGGTTTGGCCGATCGCCGCCATGGCCCCCAGCCAGCCTTTGATCAGCAAATAGAGGCTAACGCTCCGGCTAAAGGCCGTCATGCGGTTAAGTAGAGGGCTGCGCTCTCCCAAACTTTGTTTGAGCTTGGTTGCAAAACTGCTGGCCCCGACCAGCATGTAGATCACGATAAATAGCGTCAGGCCGACATTGCCCAAGGTGCCGATCAGCCCCGTGAGCACCGATAACACAAACTGAATTAAGCGCGACGGCCGCAGGATTTCCAGATTCAAGATGTCAGCGCTTTCTAGCCCATGACGGGCTAGCCAAAGTTCGGTCTGGGTGAGCTGGTCTTCTAACAAGCTGCGATATGCGGGGACGGAATCGGTGAGCTGAGCCACCGAAGCAATCAAAAAGATGATCAGCAGCAGCCCCGTGGCGATCACGCCCAAAATCACGATCAGGTTGGCTAACCAGGTGGGCACTCGGCGGGCCCGCATCCACTGCACCAGGGGTGAGGTCACCAGCACGATAAATAGGGACAATAGCACCGGGCTGAGCAGCTCTGAAGCTGCTTTGAGACCTGCCACAATAATTATGAAGGCTGCGATCGCCACTAGGGGCGGTACGATGCTTGATTGGTCACGCCCCGTCATCATATTTTCTCTGCGCACAACTAAACTGCTCGCATTATGCCAGCAATCTTGCCCTTGACCCGGTGGATAGACGCGACCACGGGGTCACGCTAGGGGCAAGCCGTAGACACGGATGGCGTGGCGTCTTCGCGCCAGTGACAATTGTCTGGGGTGAGGGTAATCAGGTCTTCAATATTGCGCTGCATGGTTTGACTAATGGCCTCAAGGGGCAAATCGTTGGGATCACAGCCAAACGGATTTTCGATCTCAATGCCAATGGCTTCAATGCCAAACACGGTGAAGCTAATGAGGCCGACGGCGAGGGCCGTCCAGTCCTGCAGTGCACTCACCATTTGAAAGGGTAAGGCCAAGCAATAGAGCAGCAGCAACTGCTTGAGATGAATCGCATAGGCCAAGGGAATCGGTGTCTTGACGATGCGCTCACAGCCGCCTAAAACATCCACCATAATATCGACCTGTGCGAGCATGGCTGAGAGCTGATAGGCATTCAGCCGCCCCTGGTTAAAGCACCTCTGCAGATAATCGGCTAGCCAAAAGGCAATCTCTAAGGGCGGGTGATGCATGGTTTGCAGCTTGGCTAACTGCGGCGAGGTGACCAATGTCGCCATCTCGGTCGTGACTAACGGGGCGCTGCGCAGCTGTTGTTTAGTGGCACGGGCGAAGGCCACGAGCAGGCGCAACTGCTGGATTTTTTCCTCGTGATCGCGGGCCTCATGCTCATGCACGGCAACCCACATCTGCCGCGCCAGATTGCGACTCGTATTGACCAACGCGCCCCAGAGTTTGCGCCCTTCCCAAAACCGCTCATAGGCCGTGTTGGTGCGAAAGACCAGCAATAGCCCAAGCACGATACTGGGAACGATGCTGCTGAGGGACTGCAGAGAAACGGGCAGGCCCCAGCGGTATAGCAGGGAAATCAAGAGGCCGAATCCGGCACAGAGCAGGGTACGGGGCAACACGGCGGGCACCACTGCCCCTTGCCAGCGAAAAAGCAGGCGAAACCAATGGTGCTGGGGGGATGAGCTGGGGGAGAGAGCATCCAGTTGCGATCGCACCGCAAACCTCCTCGAAAAATCTCTGGCAACACTATGACACATTGACTTGAGGCCTTTGGCTGCGGCTCCGACCAACCGCTGGGGGCCGGGCGCTACCGCTCGGTTCCAGCGGGTCGGGTCGCTTCCTGCTCAAATCGCTGGGCGCGATCTAAATAGTTTTGCGCGATTTTGTCGGCGGGGCATAGAGTCAGGCAGTGCTGGAATTTGGGAATGGCTTTGGCATAGCGCTGTTGGTAAAAATCTGCCAAGCCATTTTCGAACTCGGTGCGGCTCTTCAGCTTGGCGCTGCGGATGGCCGGCGGGTCTGGTTCAAAGACCTCATACACACTCACGAAGGTGACTTTGCCCTTGACCTGCACGCGATCGATCACGCGCATTGCGTAGGCGTTGGAGTCGCTCAGCTGCAAAAAGGTGTGGTGCGAAATCAGCAAGTTAGCGCTGTAGATGCGAGTCATACGCTCAATGCGGGCGGCCACATTGACCGTATCGCTAATCACGGTACTATCCATCCGATTCCGGCCGCCGACGGTGCCCAGCATAACGGCCCCAGTGTTGATGCCGATGCCGATTTCGATCGGCGACTTGTGGTACCCCAACCGCTCTTGGTTGTACTGGTGGAGCCGCTGCAGCATCGCAATGCTGGCCTGCAGCGCATCGTCAGCACTGCGGCTAAACAGCGCCATAATCGCATCGCCGATGTATTTATCAATAAAACCGTTGTGCTCGGCGATCGCGGGTTCCATGCGCGACAGAAACGCATTGAGGAATTTGAAGTTGTCTTTAGGTGTCATCTGCTCTGACAGCGTTGTGAAGTCGCGAATATCGGCAAACAGCACCGACATATGCTGTTGCGCCTGGTCGCCGAGGTCAACATCAACAATGCTTTCGCGGTTGAGAAAGTGCAGAAACTGACGCGGTACGAAGCGACCATAGGCCTGGTTAATTTTCGATAGATACAGATGCGTTTTGAGGCGGGCTAGCAGTTCGCTTTTGGAAATGGGCTTCGTCAAGTAATCATTCGCCCCGGCGGAGAGCCCTTCGACCAGATCCCCCACCTGGTTTTTAGCCGTCAGCATCACAATGGGCAATTTATGGGCCGGATGCCTCTCCCTCAACTTGCGACACACTTCGAAGCCGGTCATGCGCGGCATCATCACATCCAGCAAAATGACGTCGGGTTGCATGCCGGCCTCTAACAGGGCTAGGGCCTCCAGGCCATCCGCTGCTTCTACCACCTGATAGTTTTTGACGGCGAGGTGGTTCATGATCACCTGCCGATTGATCGGTTCATCATCGACGACTAAAATCTGATGCTGTCGTCGGGCCAAGGCGGTGACGTCGGCGTCTTCGGGCCGATCTGCGTCGCGGGGCACGGGAGGGGCGACGGCTTGAGGCAACACGGTTTGCACTGGCCACTGCCAGTCGAGGGGGGCGGGCGACAGCGAGACGTCCAGCGCCGCGGGGCTCGCATTGCGATCGCCGAGGGGCAGGGGCGCCGGCGTTGAGATCGGCAATGTGAAGGTGAATTGTGATCCCACGCCGATGTTCGAGAGCACCTGGAGCGTGCCGCCCTGCAGTTCGACCAGCTTCCGAGAAACGGCGAGCCCGATGCCCATGCCACCATAGATACGAGCCGTTGAGCCGTCGGCTTGTTCAAATGGCTCAAAAATTTGTTCGAGTTTTTCTTCGGGAATGCCAATGCCGGTATCAGAAACCGTGATGGCCAAATAATGCGATGCCGACTCTGATCGCGGCGACTCGTAGGGGGCTGAGTTAGCCTGAACGACCGTCGCCGCCAGCGCGGAACCGGCGGGCGCAGGCGCCCCGTTGACGACAGTATCCGCCGCCCCCGGTATGGCGATCGCTTGGCGGCAGCAGCTCGTGGGCAACGGTGACTGCCGCAATACCGAGCAGACGTCAGAGTGCGCAATGATTTGGGCCGAGATGCCCACCATGCCGTGGTCGGTGAATTTCACGGCATTGCCCACGAGATTATGCAAAATCTGCTGCAGCCGATTTTCATCAGCGAATACCGGCGGCAACTGGGGCGAAACCGCGTTAACGAGCTGCACGTCTTTATGTTTAGCGAGGGGGCGGGTCAACGTCAGCACGACATCAGCAGCTTCGCGAGTCCCGACAGGACGCGGCAAAATTTCAACGTGATCATGCTGCAGCTGTGAAAAATCGAGAATGTCATCGACTAAGGAGGCCAACCGCCGACCGCTGGCCACAATCATGGTGAGGTTGCCTTTGGTCTGCCAGGTCTGCGGCCCGCTGGCCCCATCAATTAGCGATTCGGCGAGCCCAATAATCCCGTTGAGTGGCGTTCTGAGTTCGTGGGAGGTCTTGGCGAGAAACTCGTCTTTAAGGCGATCAATGCGCTGCAGTTCTTCGTTGCGATCTTCGAGTTTGGCAAAAGATTGCTGCAGCTGTTTGGCCATGCTCTCAAAGGCCTGGGACAGCTCCGACAGTTCTTCGAACCGACCGTCGGGCAGGGGATAATCCCAGGTGCCCACGGCGAGTTTTTGAGCGGCTGTGCTCAGACGATGAATCGGTTGGGCCACCCAACGAGCGGTCACCCCGGCAATGAGGCTAGCCACAATCAGCGAAATCAGACACAAGATCAGGGTATTGCGGGTATTTGCGGCAATTTGCCCCTTAAAGTCAGATTCGGGAATCGCCGTCACGATCAGCCAATCGAGCCCCCGACCATCGCGGAAAGGCACCAGGTGCACGAGCTGGGCTTCGCCGTTGAGGTCATAGGTAAATTGTTCAGCCGCATTGACCTGCTCGAGGCTGCCAAACCGCTGAAATAAGTGCTGTGTGGTTTCTTGAATGATCGGCTCTTGACTGGCGATCGCCTGTAGGCGAGTTTGCTCACCGTTATCGAGGGTGATAAATGGTGGTTCGGCCGACGACGTCGCCACAATCGCGCCCGTGCGCTCAATAATAAAAGCCTCACCATTGGCGCTGAGGTTTAGTGTGCGCAAATAGCCGCTGATCTGCTCGAGCGTCAGATCAAGGGCAAGCACCCCCTGCAGCTTGCCATGGGTGCCGTAGACTGGTGCGGCCAGCGTGATACCGAGCGCCGGATAATCGCGCGAGGCAAATTCGTAAATCGGACTCCAGCTCGCATGGCGATTTTCCACCACGGCCTGATACCACGGCCGCACGCGCGGGTCGTAGTTTTGTGAAGCCAGGGCTTCCCGGCGTTCGCCCGCGTCACTGAGCCGATAGGTGAATCGCTTCGGGGCCGTCTCGGCGGTCACTTCCCACAGCACGGTTTGGCCGTTATTACGTTCTTGAATGCCTAAAAAGCTACCGTCTGGATAGCCTAAATAAATGCTGCTGACCCCGTCAGAAGCCCGAATCTGATGCCAAAAATGCCGGGCAATCATTTGGCGATCGTCCAGGGGCACGTCGCCATAAAACAGGTTGCTGCGACTATCACGCTGCAGCAAGTTGGGCTGCAATAGATAGGTTTGCAGATGTTCGCGAATGCTGTCGATGCTTTTTTCACTCAGCTGGACGGCCAGATCATCAATGGCTTTTTGCCCGTTGCGCCACGACAGCGCCGTGGTCAGGCCGACCGCTGCCGCAATCTGCAGCACAAAAGAAACCACCAGCACCAGCCGGAGAGGGAGCTTTTGGGAGCGGGTAAAGAGTGAGCGGTCGGGGGGCTGGGGAAACATCCTGAGACTGCGATCGCGTTAAAAACCAAAACCGAATTAAAGCCAGATACAAATCATCGCCTCCAAGGGGGAAGCCCTGCTGGCGAGCGGTCGGGAACGGGATTTTGAGGGGGATGCAACGGGTTTCACGCGGCCTTCATCCTGACCCGTTGGGGCCGGCAGGGCGCCAAGGGATGGGTGATTATTCGGTGAAGGTACTGTCCCTCTTCATTATTTATCCCCAACCATCAGGGAATCTTCGGTGAAGGGCCGATTAAGTTTCTGTATATTCCCGGTCGCTGGTCAGAGATTCTATACTGATCGCAGGAGTGATCCGGGTTCGGGTCACCGTTCTTCTACTTGATTTTGGCCAGCCTTGATTCAATCTGAAACGCTTTCCCTTCTGGAATGGTCTCGCCTTTGTCAACATTTGTCCACATTTGCGGCGACAAAGTTAGGGGCGATCGCCGCGCGTCAGCTCCCGTTGCCCGCCACCCAAGCCGAGAGCGAACGATTGCTGGCGGAGACCCGAGAAGCCGCGCAGGTTGAGCAGACGCCTCCGGGCCTAAAATTTGCGGGCGTTCAAGATATTGGAGAAGCTCTGGCCCGGGCGCAGCGGCAGGGCATGCTGCTGGGGGACGATTTACTCAACATTGCCACGACCCTCGCGGGCGCGCGTCAGCTGCGCCGTACGATTGACAGTTTTGAAGATGGCGAACTGCCCGTCTTAACGACACTCGTATCCACGCTGCGCACCTATCCCGAGCTGGAACAGGACATTCACTATTGCATCGATGATCGCGGCAAGGTCACTGATCGCGCCACCCCCAAACTGGGGGACATTCGCCAGCGGCTAAAGTCACAGCGCAGCGAGATTTACCAAAAGCTCAACCACATTTTGCAGCAGCAAAGTAACGCCATTCAAGAGGCGGTGATTACGCAGCGGGGCGATCGCTTTGTGATTCCGGTCAAAGCGCCGCAAAAAGACGCAATTGGCGGCATTGTGCACGATGCTTCCACCAGCGGGGCCACTCTTTATATCGAACCGAATAGCGTTGTGCCAATGGGCAATCGCCTGCGCCAGCTGCAGCGCCAAGAGCAGGTCGAAGAAGAGGCGGTTTGTCGGGCGCTGACGGCAAAAGTTGCTGAGGTGGCGACCGATTTAGAAGACCTGCTGCATATCGTCACAGTGCTTGACCTCGCCACTGCGCGGGCTCGCTATGGCTATTGGCTGGGGGCTAACCCGCCGCGCTTTGTCCCCCCGACGGAACAAACGACGCTCCGACAGCTCCGCCATCCGCTCTTGGTCTGGCAGCAGCAGCATGAAGCCGGTAACGCCGTTGTGCCCATTGACGTGTTGGTGAATCCGCGCACGCGGGTGGTGGCGATTACGGGGCCTAATACCGGCGGCAAAACGGTGACCCTCAAAACCTTGGGGTTAGCTGCGGTAATGGCCCGTGCCGGGTTATTTATTCCTGCCAAAGAACCGGTAGAGATTCCCTGGTTTGAGCAGGTGTTGGCCGATATTGGCGACGAGCAGTCGATTGAGCATAGCCTGTCCACCTTTTCTGGCCACATCAAGCGCATTGGTCGCATTCTGGCGGCGATTCATCCAGCGGTTGCGGACAAACTATTAGCCAATTGGGAGGAGCCACCCGCCGCGATCGCGGCGCCACTCCCCACCTCCGCGTTGGCGACCCGTCACTCTGATGAGGAGACAGACGGCAGTCCAGACGGGACAACAGATGAGGGGACTGATGATTTGGACGCAGAGCTGTCGGAGCCGACCGTCGCGCTACCTTCGGCAGCGGTATCTGGGACAGAGGAGGATATGCAGTCTGTTAATCCACCGTTGGCGAATGCGCTGGTGCTGTTAGATGAAGTGGGTGCAGGCACCGACCCGTCGGAAGGCAGTGCGATCGCGATTGCCCTGCTGCGCTATTTTGCTGACCATGTGCGGTTCACCGTAGCCACGACCCACTACGGCGAGCTGAAAGCGCTGAAGTATGAAGACGACCGGTTTGAAAATGCGTCGGTGGAGTTTGATGACGTCAGCTTATCGCCGACCTATCGCTTGCTGTGGGGCATTCCAGGCCGTTCCAACGCGCTGACGATCGCCCGGCGATTAGGGCTGGAGGGAGCGATCGTCGATGCGGCGCAAAACCACATTGGTCTGAGCAGCCAGCAAGACGTTAACCAGGTCATTGCCGGGCTAGAAGCCCAGCGCCGCGAGCAAGAGCAAAAGGCCGAGGCGGCGGCGCGACTGCTCGCCGAGACCGAAAAGCTGCACCGGGAAGTGTCACGCAAGGCCACCTTCCTCAGAGACCGCGAGCGGGAATTGCAGCAGCAACAAACCCAAGCGGTCGAGGCCGAAGTCGCTGGGGCTCGGCAGGAAATTGCCCAAGTGATTCGGCGTTTGCAAAAGGGTGACGCGACGGCCCAAGATGCGCAAAAGGCGACGGCGGCGGGCAGTCAGATAGCCCAAAAACATCAGCCCCAGCCCGTGATGCCGAAAATGCCGCCGGGGTGTAAGCCGCAATTAGGCGATCGCGTGCGGATTCCTAGTTTGGGTCAAACTGCTGAAGTTTTAGGCGAGGCAGACGCTGATGGCAAGCTTATAGTGCGCTTTGGCCTGATGAAAATGACGGTGGGCTTAGAAGATTTTG
>CALCPB010000220.1 GCA_937897665.1 uncultured Halomicronema sp.
ATGGGCCGTACTCTTGAGGTTGAGAGCCAGCCCTCCGTCGGCTCGATTATTGACGCCGACATGCCCCGTTCTGTCGCCTAACCGTTATGACTTTGCAGTTTCCGTCTGGCTTTCAATGGGGTACCGCAACTGCTGCTTATCAAATTGAAGGGGCGGTGCAGGTTGACGGTCGCGGGGCCAGCGTGTGGGATACGTTTAGCGCACAACCGGGACGTATTTTGAACGGCGACACCGGGGCGATCGCCTGCGATCATTACCATCGCTATGCAGCGGATTTAGACCTGCTGCAAGCTTTGGGCGTCAAGCACTATCGGTTGAGTTTGGCCTGGCCCCGCCTGTTGCCCACGGGGCGGGGGCCGCTGAACCAAGCGGGACTCGATTTTTATCAGCGCCTTATTGATGGCCTGCTAGCGCGGGGTATCACGCCCCATGTCACTTTATTTCACTGGGATAGTCCGCAAGCGTTAGAAGAGCGCTATGGCTCGTGGCGCAGCCGGGAGATGGCCCAAGACTTTGCCGATTATGCGACGGCGGTGGTCAAGGCGCTGGGCGATCGCGTCACCCACTGGATGACCCTCAACGAAATCTTTTGCTTTACGCATATGGGTTACGGCGTCAACCAAGTGCCCGTCCATGCACCGGGCACCCGCGTGGCTTCCCTGAAGGCAGTTTGGCAAACTTCGCATCACGCGCTGTTGGCCCACGGGTTAGGCTGTCAGGCGATCCGTGCTGCGTCGCCGCAACCCTGCCAGGTGGCTCTGGTGGATAACTTTTTAGCGACGGTGCCCCTCACGGCGACGCCCGATCACATTGCGGCGGCACAAAAAGCGTTTCACACAGTCGGCACCAATGGCGGCATCATCTTTCCGGCTCTGACGGGTGAGTACAGTCCCGCACTGCTGGCCCAACTCGGTGATCAGGCTCCTGATATCCAGCCGGGTGATTTGGAGACGATTCATCAACCGTTAGACGCACTAGGGTTCAACGTCTACAGCGGTGTTTACGTGCGCGCTGCCGACACTGCGGTGGGCTACGAAGTGCTGCCGTTGCCCGCCGGTTATCCGCGGCTGCATATGCCGTGGCTGCATTTGGTGCCTGAGAGCCTCTACTGGGGCATTCGCCATGTCAGCACGACGCTACAGCGCCCAGATCTGCCCGTTTTTATCAGCGAAAATGGCTGCGCCGCCCAGGATCAGGTCACTGCCGAGGGCGAGATTCTTGACCTCGATCGCATTCACTATCTGCGGCAATATCTGCAGGCGGCTCACCGCGCTGTGGCCGAGGGCTATCCCCTGACCGGCTACTTTTTGTGGAGCCTGATGGATAACTTTGAATGGGCCTATGGCTACGATCGCCGCTTTGGCATTACCTACATCGACTACGCCACCCAGCAACGCATTCCCAAAGCCAGCTTTTATTGGTATCAGCAGTGCATCGCGGCGGGGCAGATTCTTTAACCGATAGGCGCTACCGACAGGCGGCACAGACCTAGGCAGAGCGTTAGAGTGTGAACCGTTGTCTTCATTTCCTCAATTGACTCCATGCCAGAAGGGCCAGAAATTCGTAAAGCTGCCGACAAATTAGAGAAGGCGATCGCTCACCAGCCCACTACAGAAGTTTTTTTTGCCTTTGAGCATCTGCAGCCCTATCAAGATCAGCTGACGGGCCAGGCAGTGACTCAAATTTCGACCTATGGCAAAGCGCTGGTCACCCACTTTGAGGGTGGTCTGTGTGTTTACAGCCATAACCAGCTCTATGGCAAATGGATGGTACGCAACGCCTACAACTATCCCTCAACGAACCGGCAGCTGCGGTTTGCGATTCATACCGAGCGCAAATCGGCTCTGCTCTACAGTGCCTCTGACATTGAGGTGCTGCCTGCGGTGGCAGTGTTAGATCACCCCTTTATTCAGCGGCTCGGTCCTGACATTTTGGATGCGACTGTGACTCCCGAAGAGATTTTAGAGTGTGTACAGAGCA
>CALCPB010000221.1 GCA_937897665.1 uncultured Halomicronema sp.
CATCCCAAGAAGCTGACAAAGCGCCATAACTGAGCCCCAGTACCCCTAACCCAAAGCATCCGAGGGTCGTCAGCAAAACGAAAACATTGGGAATTTCAACAATATGACGAACCAATAAAACGTAGCTCACAAAGAAAGTAGCCACCCCTAAGCCGGTTGGAATGCCGGAGAACACCAGCATTCGCTTCAGCATCCGCTGGCTTATAACTTCAGGAATTTGAGTGTTGGGACGATTCCGAAAAGATGAGGGAGTGGATTCCGCTTTTGAGACTGATGTTGCGGCTACCTTAGGAGCCACTTTTCCTGCTTTTTTGCGCTTGCGCTTCGGTTCAAAGGGCAGTTGCCCACGCTCCGGTTCAGCAGCCATGATGCAATCGAGGGAAAACGTTAACTCTAACCACGAATACCGAGACGGGTAATGAGAGTGCGATAACGGGTCGCATCAGCTTTTTGAATGTAAGACAATAGACGCTTGCGGCGACCAATCATTTTCAACAGCCCCCGACGGGAGGCATAGTCTTTTTTGTTGGATTGCAGATGAATGCTGAGCTTATTGATGCGATCTGTGAGCATTGCTACCTGCAAGTCCGCTGATCCTGTATCCGTTTCATGGACTTGATACTCTGAAATAATTTCCTGTTTGCGTTCTTGCAGCAGCGCCATAGTGGTCGGGTGGGATTATTTTAGACAGGTCTCTTATCGTATCACAGTAGATCGGCTAAACAGGTCAATAATTTGGAGCATTTGCTAGTGCTTCCATACTCTATTCAATACCGTTGGCTACTGGCTTAACCACGCGATCGCCTCTCTAATCCATCCCTCCGTGTCCCCGACTTTATCTAGGGTTGTGCTGCGTCCCACGGCTTCTAGTGCTCTCATTATTTCAGTATTGGTGTATCCCAAAGCCAGCAGCGTCATTTCCACCTCTTCCTGAATGCTGGAGCCTGGCCCTCCCGTAGGTGCGGCAGTTAAGCCTGCTTGCTGCCGCCATTCAGATAGCTTGCCTTTGAGTTCTAATATCAGTCGTTCGGCAGTTTTATTGCCCACGCCGGGTGTTCTAGAAAGCAGACGGGTATTTGCCGTTACAACTGCCTGCAAAAGAGCCTGCATCCCTAACGTGTCTAAGAGGGCCATCGCCATTTGAGGCCCAATGCCGCTCACGCTCACCAATTGTCGAAATAGATCTCGCTCTGGGCGACTGCCAAAACCAAAAAGTACAGGCTGATCGTCTCTAACCTGCAAATGGCAAAAGAGCTGAACGGTCTCACCTAGGGGCGGCAGTTCGGATAAGAGACGCGGCGTTACCTGCAGGTCATACCCCAGTTGAGTCACCTCTACTGTGACCCAAACGCGATTGCCGCCCTGTTTTTGAACATCGCTGAGAGTGCCTTTGAGATAGCTCAGCATCAATTTGAACCGGTGCGAGGAGTAGGCTTTTTGTTTTAAGAATCGCTGCGCTTATGAGCTGAAGGTGAGGATGAGCCTTTGC
>CALCPB010000222.1 GCA_937897665.1 uncultured Halomicronema sp.
ACGGGCACCCCCTGGCTCTCGACCCCCCTACTGTGGCGGAGTTTAGATATTACTCTCCTGATCTTTGATGTCGTGACGGCAGTGGGGTTGTGGCGTGGGTTGGGCTGGTCGGTTTGGTCAGTCTTTGGGGGCATCGCGCTGCTGCAGGTAGTGCCCTACACGCTGCTGCGATCGCAGTTCATCCTTAAGCCTGAGGATGCTCAAACCTTGAATGGGCTATTGGGCACTGAAGGGGCTCTATTGGCTATTTTTGCCCTGTTGCTATGGCTCAAAAAGTAACAACCTTCAAAAACCAGTTTTAAGTTTTATCTGCCGAATGCTCCCTGGCTAGGGAGATAAGGATCTCGTCCCTTCAGCGGTTGCTACTGTTAGCTCTGTTTGAACCTGTAGCTGTCGGGACGCGAGTAACCTGATGAACTGATCCGTCGGCAAGATTTGCTCAACCGCATGGACGCCGGGGCGTTCTAGCTGCCCGGTGAGCACGAGTTGCGCCAGACTACCCGTACCGGCCCCGACCGCCCTGGTGGTACTGGAATGCTGAAAGTAGCCGATATGGTGAGCAGCTTGGCCCGAGATTTGCCCTCTGACATCACACCGCATCGCCACCCCCGTACCGCTGAAGCGATCGCTAATACCAGTCATGAAATGACTGACTCGGGCCAAGAATTCGACCGTTTTGGAGCTTTGCAGCACCTTAGTCGGCAAGCCGTGGGCCATTGCCCAAGTTGCATGGTTATAAAAGTCAGGCACCACCCCAAACTTCGTCACTACGCTGTCTAGGGCAAACGTCTCCGATAGCGTAATGGCTTCGGGCATGTCATACCAGTAAACCGCGACCTGACCATAGGGCGACGGAAAAGTCAGACGTTCGCGTTCGGTATAGGGTTTGATCCACTGCCAACGGCCCTGAATCCATGCTTTAAAGGCATGCTGTAAGCCAATAAACGTGGTGCGCATGACAGTAACACCTGCCCCACCCGAGCCGCCCACCACGTAGCTCAACTGTACTGAGTCAGCCTGATCCAACGCCTCAATGCCCTGACGCGCCAGGCTATTAGAGATGCCGGGAAAGACCCCCGTATTGATCACAGCAGTGACGCCAGCAGCTTGGGCCGATGGCCTGAGCGCCAAAGCTTTTTGCGTAAAGGTACGTTCGTCGCTGACGTCGAGGTAGTTTACCCCCTGTTGAATGCAGGCTTGCAACACTCGCCCATCGCGATAATGAAAAGGGCCAGCTGTATGCACGACCAGATCGGCGGCGGTGATCGCCTGGGTGATGGCATTTTGGTCAGCTAAGTCGAGCGATCGAAACTGCACGTGAGGCCCCAATCGCTGGCGAACCACCGGGCCGGATTGAGCGCTGCGTCCGGTAACCGTGACGGTAGCCTCGGTATGGGCCAAAATATCCTGGGCGATTTGGCTGCCAATTCTGCCGCAGCCGCCGATTATGAGCACTTGTTTCATCGCCGCCCCTCATTTTGGTAACACCTTGAGATCTGCCCCCTTAGGCTATTGATCCCACCCTCTCATATCGCCTCTTTTTTTTTCTGGTCGTTGGCCAGAGCTAGATCAAGAAATAGAGGGGCGATCGTGCACTCAAGATGAATTCTCTATCCGCAGTCACATC
>CALCPB010000223.1 GCA_937897665.1 uncultured Halomicronema sp.
GCCGAGATGCTTATGAAGTATCGCCCCTGCTCCCTCGCGCCCCGCTCCCTCTACTCCCAACTTTCCCCACTCTTTAGGAGACGATGCCCCATGATGACCCTACAAACAGCTGACGCGAAAAGCTCTGCCCTGACATTTTTGATGGAGGATTTAGAAATTCCTGCGGAAGATCAGGACTTCTTCACTGTGCTTTCGGTGCGCGAATCGGGCAGCGAGTGGTACGTGGTGGAAATCGGTGTCGAAGGCTTGCCTGACAAATGGGTACTGCAGGTTTTTGACACGGGTGTGTGTGACCCGTGTTATACCTTCGTGTCGCCGATGCCCAAGGGCGAAGATGCCGATCTCGAAGAGTTTCCGAGCGTGATTGCGGCGTCTCTCTCCGCCGAACGCAACTGAGGCAGAAATTGATCGTTTTTATCCTGAGATAGTGCTATGACTTTTCCGCTTCCACCCGAAGATCAACCCCCAGTTGCCATCACCGATGTCGATGCTGCCCTGCGACGACAGCTCGAACTCTCGACCCGCAAGCATTTTTTTGAAGCCTGTGATGGGCCGACCCAGTCTCTCTTGATGGAATGTCAATGGGTCATTAGCATCTCTGAGGTGTTGATGCTGGTGATTCACTGTCCCGATGCGACGGTCAATTGGCGCGTGCTCAACCGCATCGCCACCATCGCCGCGACGGTAGCGCAGTTCAGTCCGCTCGCAAAAATCCGCGTGTGTCCGCCGATGGGACAGGGTGGCCCCTTTGATATGCGCGTTGACGAACGCTCGGAATATCGTGATCGCATTGAAGGCGATCGCTAGGCCAGCCCTACTCCTCTCAAACAAGCTCGCCACCATCAACGGCCATAGTCAAGAGGGCAAGGATGCTGGTGGTGAAGCCTCTTCTGATGCCTTCATGCATCAGCGTAGTGAGCTAACGCCTGACTCCAGCTGCGTTTGAGATGACGGTGGTTGGGCGACGGCAAAAAACTTATAGATGGTTGTTCAACGTTACCGGCAACGATGGCTCAGGCCTTAGATTTCTCACCCCGTCTGCGACTGCGTCTGTACTGGCTCTGATACTCGCGCCGCTGTTTGGTAATTTCATACAGCACAATGCCCGACGTGGTGCCGAGATTGAGACTTTCAATCATGCCAAACATGGGAATGCTCACGCACATTTCACTGCGCGCCACGGCTAAATCGCTGATGCCTCTCGACTCGTTGCCAAACCAGACGGCTAGCCTGGTGTGGGTATAGTCGGCCTCGTGTAGGATGACGTTTTTCTGCCCCTTGACATGGGGAGACGTCACAATTGACACAAACCGATTTTTCTCTAAGTGGTCGAGGCAGGCTTCTGTGCTGTCGAAGCGCTTGACGAAGCTCCACTTAATCGCTGAGACAGATGTTTTAGACAGCGATCGCTTTTCTCGCATCTCTTGCCAGTCTTCTGGTAATGCTTTGCGAGGGTCAACTACATAGGCTTTTTCTACACCCAAAGCGTTGACGTTGCGGATCACTGTGCCGATATTTTTGATGTCGTTCGGATCTTCCAGTACAGCGATCAAGTTCTTGCATCGATAGTCCTTAATTTCGTCGGCCCGCTGCCGCACTGTGCTCTTTTGCACCGATTTATCTGCTGCTTCTTCCATGGTGTTGCCTTAATGTCTTGACCTCAATTGGATTGATAATTTCAATTTCAATGAAAGCGGTAGGTGCACCCTAGGGAGAGCGGCTTGTCTTGTATCGCTGACGCCTGTGCTAAACATGTCGAGGATACTTGTGGCGAAGCCTGCACCGATATCTTAGCGATCAATGATGCCAAATTTCGCCAGATTGATCGCTCCAATGTCTGTGTTGTTCTTGGACATCGCTACCAATCGCGCCATTCCTCCGTAACATCTTCGGTGGTCGTGAGGCCGCACTCTTGGGCAGCGACCAAGATTATCTGGCACAAATCTTCGCGCTCGTCTGTTTCAATCAACCAGCCGTCACAGCTATCATTCAGATCATTGAGTTGCAGAACG
>CALCPB010000224.1 GCA_937897665.1 uncultured Halomicronema sp.
CTTCGATGCTTGATTGTTTGAGTCCGTTGAGAGTTACTGACATCCGAGGATCAATGTGACGTATCTGGTAGCTTAGGGGCTCTTGCAGATTATAAAGACCTGATGTAGCACCCTAAGCGGCTTCTAATACCTCACATACGGGGATAATCCACTTGGCCTCAGTATATCCCTCACCATTAACCTATCGAATTGATCGACACTATCCTCATATTTAAACCATCTTTATCAAAGACTAATCGCTACTTCATAGAAAATTCACGGAATCAACATCATTGTCTTGTTCGACTTTAAATTAGCTGCTTGCCCCCGCCTTTGGCATCCCCATTTTCTGAGATTGCCACTTTAAAGATTGATGATAACGCCGTCATCCGACGCTGAGATCCTTGAGCTGTGTTGATTTTTCCCTGCTTGCCTATCACCAAGGCAACGATAAACAGCTTCACACTCTCAGGAATTCCGAGTGTCATCAACTCCTTTCGTTACGTCGAAAATTATTGTGAATTCAATTAAAATTGGGAACAAACGAAATAGGGAACAGTCTGGCTAAGCGATCGCTCATGACTGTTTTTTACTATCGCGACATCTTCTCTAAAAATTCCTCAAGAGATTACAGAAAGTCGTTAGGTTTGATCAGGAACCGTAACGGATACCCGTATATTTACAGAGGCGTGCTCGCATGTCTCGCGTCTCCGGTTCATGGTTTGTGCGGAGAGGGGCAGGGCCGTGCCGGTGGCCAACGGCGATCACCGCTGCAGACCGTGCCAAGATGGAGGCAGGACACTCAACAAAGGAAGGGACAAGCTTGGAGATCACCTTTTTGGGAACGAGTTCTGGTGTGCCAACGAGATCGCGCAACGTATCAAGCGTGGCTTTGCGGCTGACTCAGCGGGGAGAAATTTGGCTGTTTGACTGTGGTGAAGGCACTCAGCATCAGTTTTTGCGCAGCGAGTTTAAAGCCAGCCAAATTCGTCGCATCTTCATCACCCATATGCATGGTGATCACATCTTTGGGCTGATGGGGCTATTAGCCAGCTGCGGCCTCGCCGGGAATCCCCAGCAAAAGGTTGATATCTATGGCCCTCCCAAGCTGCATGATTATTTGCAAGCCTGCCGTCGCTACTCTCAAACCCACTTTTCGTTCCCGATCAAGGTTCACACAGTCGAGCCGGGGCGAGTTTATGAAGATGATGACTTTGAGGTGACGTGCGCTCTGCTAGAGCACCGAGTCCCCGCCCACGGCTATCGCGTTAGCGAAAAGGATCGTCCAGGACGTTTCGACGTCAAACGAGCTCAGGGATTGGGCATTCCACCGGGGCCAATTTATGGCAAGTTAAAAAATGGCGAGGTGGTGACCCTACCAGACGGGCGGCACATCAACGGCAAAGACCTCTGTGGGCCCACGTTGCCGGGGCGCAGTTTAGCCTATTGCACCGACACGGTTTTTTGTGAACGGGCGGTGGAGCTGGCACAGAACGTTGATGTGCTGATTCACGAGGCGACCTTTGCTCACCAAGACGCGGAGATGGCTTATCAACGCCTGCACTCAACCTCGACAATGGCGGCTCAAACCGCCTTGCTGGCTCAAGCTAGCCAGCTCATCATGACCCACTTCAGCCCGCGCTATGCGCCGGGCAATGCCGTTGAATTGAAAGACCTCTTAGCTGAGGCGCGGTCAATTTTTCCCAACACGGTCATGGCGCGTGATTTTGATACGTATCCCATTACCCGCCGTGAATCGGCGGCACTAGTAGCCCTGTAGGGACGATGTGAGCGCGCTGACGGGCTAAACGGATAGCTCCGGACTCTGGCGCAGCAGGTCGGTTGGGCGATCGCCCAACCGTTGACGAATGTCATCCAGCTGTTGACTGCTGCAAACACCGGCTCGGGGCTGCGGCACTTCGCTGTTGGGCCAAGAGTCTAAGTCCCCACAGGGGCAAGGCGATGATTTGATGCCGTGAACGAGCATGGGGAGCGGCATCACGCAGCGCGCACAATCAACAATGTCCCACTCGTCGCTCAGTAAATCAGCGATGCTTTCATCGGTACCGCGCAGAAAACTATCGGCTGAGTTTTGCAGGATGGTTTGCCAACACTGTTGGAACGCCACACTCAACTGCGAGCCTTGAAAAATGGGGCTGGGCAAGCACTGAGTTTGGCTGTGCTGGAAGACGACCGGTTTGCCCAGCTGAAACCAGTAAGCCAAGTAAGACTGAACTTTTTGAACAGAGGCCATAGATTTCCTTCCAGCTAGGGTTGACGACCGGCTGGTTGATGCAACGCGTTCTTCATTTAGATCGTAGTCGGTTAGCTAGAAAGATGGTCTGTTATCAAGGGTTTGCAAGATGTTGTAATAATCAGCGGAGCAGCTCTTTATCCGCTTTGAGGACGGGAACACCGAGTTGACTGAGATCAACGGCAAAGCCGGCGACGACGAGATAGGTGACGTCGGCAACGGCCCCAACCTGGCGGGTCAACGTTCCTAAGCGATCGCGAAACGTGCGGCCCAGCGGATAAGCGGGCACCACTCCCCAACCCGTTTCTTCTGCCACCAGAATGAGCGTGCCGCGAAAGTGGGCGATCGCCTGCAGCAGCCCGTCAACCTGCGGCTGCCAATCACCATGAGCGGCCGCCAGACCATTGGCAACCCACGTGCCCAAAGAGTCCACCAGCCAGCATTCTGTAGCCTCTGCTCGGCCTAGCGTGATAGCTAAATCGACCGGTACTTCTAGCGTTTGCCACTGAGTCGAACGCCGCTGACGAGGGGCCGCAATACGAGCTTGCCACTCAGCATCATCCGCATTTGGACGCGCCGTTGCCACATAGGTCACCGGCCGCGCCGACTGCAGGGCCAGCTGCTCTGCCCATTCGCTTTTCCCCGATTTCGTCGGGCCTGACACTAAAATCCGTTTACCCATCGTTGCTGTTGTTTTTCACTAATTACCGACCCTAGATTTGGGGGTCTGCCCACACTACTCTACGGTGCTGGTCGTCTAGAGCGGTGCGTCGCAAAGGCCTCGGTGGTACCACCGCTTCAGAGATGCGATCGCTCTCTTCAAATCACTTTGTATCCATTTCATGCCGTGCTGCTCCGAAGAGTTTGATAGATTATGGATCGCCGATTTGTTGCTCTGTAAGAGACCGCATCCATGGTGTTTGCTGCCGATAATCAGTTTTTTCTCCGCAATATTTGGTATCACGCCATGCCCAGCCGGGAACTCAAGCCCGGCAAAACGATCGCCAAGACACTGCTCAACGAGCCGATTTTGTTTGGCCGTACTGCTCAGGGGGGGCCCTTTGCGATCAAAGATCTGTGTCCTCACCGGGCGGTGCCGCTCAGCTGTGGCTCCTTCAACGGCGCTGATGTGCAGTGTTGCTATCATGGCTGGCGGTTTGGCCCGACCGGCAAATGTTTAGAAATTCCCTCACTGATGGCCGACCAGCAGATGGATCTGAGCCGCTTCGACGTGCCGCACTATCGGGTGCAAGAAGTGCAGGGCAACCTGTGGATTTATATGGCCGAGTCCACCACCGTCGCGTCTCCGCCGCCCAAGCTAGAGATTCCGCGAGTGCCCGGTTTTGCCGATGATGTGCAGCCCGCCATTACCTATCGGATGCGGTTTCCCTGCTTTATTGACCATGCCGTAGTCGGTTTGATGGATCCGGCCCATTCCCCCTTTGTGCATCGCAGCTGGTGGTGGCGCGGCACTCAGCTCAATCCTGAAATCAAGTGGTTTGATCCGTCGCCCTATGGGTTTACGATGCGGCGTCACCAAATGCCAGACACGATGGGGCGCGGGTATTGGCTGATTGGTGGCGTCCCCCAGAACGAAATCATCTTTTACCTGCCGGGGGTGCGGACGGAGGAAACTACCACCGCTAAATATCGAGCGGTCAACCTAACCACGGTCACGCCGCTCAACGATGACGAAACTGATGTGACGTTTGAGTTCTATTGGGATATTCCCTGGGGCTTTTTGCTCAAACCAGCGATGCGATACCTGATTCCAGAATTTTTGGGTCAAGATCGAGACGTGGTTGCCCACCAACAGGTCGGCTTGAAACACGAGCCCATTCTGCGACTGATCAAAGACTCCGATGTGCTCGCTCGTTGGTATTACCAATTGAAGGCAGAATATCAGCGATCGCAACAGGA
>CALCPB010000225.1 GCA_937897665.1 uncultured Halomicronema sp.
AGTAATGGTTCTTTAGTAGGTTTCGATTTAACGATTACGGTCGAAAAATTACAGGGATTTTTGTCTTCAATTCAGGATTCACTAATCCTATTTGGGATGAATTAGTTCTACGTTTCGACCGAACCATAGATTGGGGTTGACAACAATCCCCTCAAAGTAACAGCTGTTTGCTGATGAGTAGGCGTTGAAGATCATTAAGGCGCAATCACTACCCATCTCACGACTCAAACCCCAAAGAGGAACGGGTCATTTAGCTTCCATCCAATTGGGGCCGCTGCTGGCATCGACGACGAGCGGCACCTTGAGCGCCACCGCCGACTCCATCACCGCCGTGATTTTCGGCTCCAGTTCCGTCCATTCCTCCGGCGGCACCTCAAACACCAGTTCATCATGCACCTGCAGCAGCAGGCGAGTTTGATACCCCTTCAGCACCTCATGCAGGCGAATCATCGCGACCTTGATAATGTCTGCACTTGACCCTTGAATCGGGGCATTAGCCGCCGCGCGCAGGGAAGCCGCGTCATAGCCGCTCATGCGTTTGAGATTATCTAGATCAATTTGATTGGGGTCGCTGCCGAGCAGATCGCGCAGTTTGGTCGTGGTGAAATTGAAATAACGCCGCCGCCCCATCAACGTCTGCACATAGCCCTGGGCGATCGCCTCGCGCTGCATCTGCTGCAGGTATTCAAATACCGCTGGGTAGCGTTCGTAGTAGCGATCGATAAAGCTTTTGGCCTCGGTGCGATCGACATTGGCCTCGCGGGCAAAGCGAGCCGCGCCCATGCCGTAGATCACGCCAAAATTAATGATCTTGCCCAGGCGGCGCTCCTCAGTGGAAATATCGTCCTTTTCAAACAGCAGACGAGCCGTCAGCGCGTGGACGTCTTCGCGATTGTTGTAGGCCTGCACCAGCACCGGTTCTTCACTGAGGTGGGCCAAAATCCGCAGCTCAATTTGCGAATAGTCAGCAGCCACCAGCTTCCAGCCCGATTCGGGAATAAACGCGGCGCGAATCTGCCGACTGAACGCGGTGCGAATGGGAATATTTTGCAAGTTAGGATTTGAGGAAGACAGCCGCCCCGTCGCGGTAACCGCCTGGTTGAAGTCGGTGTGCACGCGATGAGTATCCAGGCGCACCAGTTCGGGCAGAGCATCCACATAGGTTGACTTCAGCTTCGAGAGGGTACGGTTCTCGACAATCAGATCCACCACCGGATGATCGCCCTGCAGCTTTTCGAGGGTTGAGGCATCGGTGGAATAGCCGCCCGATTTGTTTTTGCGTGACTTTCGCTTATCCAACCCGAGTTTTTCAAACAGCAGAGTACTGAGCTGTTTTGGCGAGCCCAGGTTGAAGGTTTCCCCAGCGAGTTCGTAGGCTTTAGCCTCAATCTTGGCCAGGTCAGTTTCCAGCTGTTTAGAAAAGGTACCGAGGTAATCCGTATCAATGCGAATGCCCTGATATTCCATCTCGGCCAGCACCGGCTCTAGTGGCAGTTCGACTGTGGTGAATAGCTGCTCCAGGTCAGGATACTCCGCCAGTTCCGCCTTGAGCAGGGGCGTCAACCGATAGGTGGTGTGCACATCGGCCCCGCAATACTCTGCCACTGCCGCAATGTCTAAGTCGGCAATGGTTTTGCCCTTGGGCACGAGGTCTTTATAGCTCAGCGCCGAGACGTTGAGATAGCGCAGCGAGAGATCGCTGAGATTGTGATTGGTATCGGGGTTGAGCACATAGCTGGCCAGCATTGTGTCAAACACCACCCCCGCCAGATGGATGCCCTGCGATCGCAGCACCAAGCGATCGTATTTCGCGTTTTGCAGCACCTTGGGGTATTCCGACCCTTCTAAAATCGGGCGCAGCGCTTCAAGTACAGTGGCCACATCCAGCTGGGTACCCGACTTGTGCCCGAGGGGAATGTAGGCCAGCTCAGTCAGTCCCGCGCCCCAGCAGCAACCAATACCCACCAGCTCGGCATCGCGAGGCGTCAGGGAGGTGGTTTCCGTATCCCAGGCAACGGGATTATTGGGATCAGTCTGTTCTCCCAGCAGATCCAGCAGTTCATACAGGCTAGCGGCGGTGGTGATCACCTGCGGCTTGATTTCTACCGGCTTCACCGTCTGGGCCTGATCGGTCTCTTCAGCGGAGAAAAAGTCGAGATCGGGATCAAAGGAGGTTGCAGCCGATTTACTTTCCTTCGCCGCCTTGGCTGGAGTGGCTTCCCCCTTCAGCGCCGCCTCAATGCGAGGCAAGCGATTAATGAATTGATGAAATTCCAGCCGCTTCAACTCAGTAGTAACCTTAGGCACATCAAACCCGGTGAGCTTGCAGGTATCTAACTCCGCCTCTAGCGCCACATCGGTAATGATGCGCGCCATCGTTTGTGAGTGATTTGCACTGTCTTGACCCTCACGCAGCTTTTTTTGCGTGGCCCCTTTAATGTTGTCAAGATCGGCGTAAATAGCCTCTAGGGTGCCGTACTGATTGAGCAGCTTCGCCGCCGTTTTTGCCCCAATACCTTTTACTCCGGGAATGTTGTCGGACGTGTCGCCGCAGAGGGCTTTGTAATCCACCACTTGGGACGGCAGGATATCGAGCTTCTCTTTGACCTGTTCGGCATGGAACTCCCGCGCGCCCCCTTTGCCCGGCCCTTTGGCAAAAATGCTGCTGAGATACAGTACCGAGACCAGCTCCTGATCTTCATCAATCAGCTGAAACAGATCTTGGTCGCCGCTCAAAATTTTGACGCGGTAGCCTTCGTTTTTGCCCAGGGTCGATAGCGTACCAATCACGTCATCCGCCTCAAATCCTGGCGAGGTCACCACACAAAAACCCATCATCTGCAGCAGCGCCTGCAGGGTGTTCACATCTTCAACAAAGTCTTCGGGCGCTGCGGGTCGTCCCTCTTTATAGTTGTCCGCCATCTCATGGCGAAACGTGGGCTGATCAAGGTCGAAGGCGATCGCGGCATATTGGGGCCGTTCAGCTTCGATCGTGTCGAGCAGCGACTTGAGAAAGCCATAGCAAACGCTGGTGGGAATACCGGTGGAAGTGCGCAAGCCGCCCTCTGGCCCTTTGGAATGGGCGTAGTAGGAACGAAAAGCCAGGGAATGCCCATCAACGAGCATCAGAAGGGGAGATTGGTCAGCCACAGGTTCTCAGGCGCGATCGCAGATTAATAACATGCAGACATTGTAAAAGGCGCTGGCCCGGAATTTCGAGCCCGCTCCGGCAGCGATCGCTGCCGTCCCTGATGCTCTTTGCCAGAGCACAGACATCTACCGCGCTTTTGGCGATGTACAGAGCACTTCAACATTCAGCCGGGATTAGTCGTGGTTGGCGAAAGCCGCTGCAGCGCCATCATCCATGAAAGAAAAGACCGTGTAAGGCTCGCCACCTTCTGCCGATTCCATGCCGGGAGAGCCCATGGGCATGCCTGGTGCCGTTAAGCCAGCCACGTTCGGTTGGGTGGTCAGCAACCGCTGCACATCGTCGGCTGGGACGTGCCCTTCAATCAGGTAGCCGTTGGCAATGGCCGTGTGGCAAGACGATAACTCATCGGGCACGCCGTACTGGGTTTTGATCGCTGCCATATCTTCCGTCACCTCATCGCGAACGGTGAATCCAGCGGCTTCCATGTGCTCAATCCAACGGCCACAGCAGCCACAGGTCGGGTCGCGGTAGACGGTCATCTCGCCCGCGATCGCCTCAGCAGAGTAGGCCACATC
>CALCPB010000226.1 GCA_937897665.1 uncultured Halomicronema sp.
TTACGGTGTATCGGAAACTGCAAATCAGGTAACGCCCACTTTCTATGACAGCGAAGAACAAGCTCCAGAACCCAGCGTTATTCCTGAAGTCAGCTTGACAATTAGCGAAACAGAACTAATTGAATCTGAAGGCACAGAAACGACCTTGAACTTTAGTCTCAGTGAAGCTCCACCAGAAGAAGGGGTGCTGGTTTATGTCAAGGGTGCGGCGGGCATTCTGCCTCAGTTCGATGTCCTCAATGGTGAAGCCACTGGAGGCGTATATCCGACTGCTAATGGAAATGTTAGCGGCTGCTATTTCAAAATCACTGAACCAGAAGCGTCACTCACTTTAACCGATATTGAGGACCCCTTTACTGAAGGTCTGCAAAGCTTTAATTTGGCCTTGCAAGATACACCTCTGTATACCATTGACCCCAATGCGAGCGAAGTCAACTTTACTATTGCCGATAACCCAGATTCTGTTCTGGAAGTTAGCTTGAGAAGTGATTCGGTTGCGGTTGAATCTGATAATGTGGCCGGATTGCTGACCTTTAATCTCACGGCTAACCCGCCCACAGACGGCATTGAAGTAACCGTCAATGCCGATAACTTGTCAGACTTTGATACTCAAGCATTCACCATAACAGGAGGAGAGCTGACTGAAATCACTGAGACAGGTTTCTCACTGAATATTACCGATGCCACGGCCACAGTTGAGTTACCGCTAGTGTTAGATGGGGAAGCAGAAAGCCTTGAAACATCAGTCTTCGAATTGGTAGAAAGTGTAGACTACCTAATCGACCCTGATGCACCTCAAGCGGCAGTAACCCTGGTTGATACTCCTGAACAGATTCCTCCCCCAACTGAGGAATTTGCGTCTAACGACACCATTGCTGAAGCCCTTGCTCTCAATCTCAACACTTTCAATACCACTGCTACAGTTACGGCAGCGCTTGAGAGTCGTGAACCGAACGACTTCAGTGAACCAGCTTTTGGTGTTAATGAGATATCGGAAGCTACCGAAGACGTGGATTTCTATAGCTTTGACTTAGCAGCGGGAGATACTGTCAAACTTGATATTGATGCGATTCCTGCTGAGTTTGAAGCCAGATATGAAGGCGTTGAGCTATATCTAGATTCTGAGTTGCGTTTATTTGATGCCGAGGGTAATGAATTAGCCCATGTCAACAATGGTGCAGCTCCTGATGAAGAATTTAGTCGCGATCCTTATTTGGAATTCACTGCTCAGTCAGCAGGGACATACTATGTTGGTATCAGTCAGCTTGGCCACAATGACTACGACCCTCTAGACGAAACAAATGAAGGGGTAGGTAGTGGCTGGATTTTCCCTGAAATTGGCGTTTACTTCGGCGAATACGAACTTACTGCCACCCTTGCCACAGGCGATGGCCAACCATCTATAGGCAATCTTATCGGCACCGACAATGCCGACATCCTCACTGGCACTGACGGCGATGACCTGCTCGACGGTCTCCTCGGAGACGATACCTACACCGGCGGCGCGGGAGCCGACCAGTTTGTCTTGGGTCTCGCTCAGGGCGTGGATACCCTCACCGACTTTGAGGTGGGCGTTGACCAGATCAAGCTGGGGGGCTGACGCCTAGTGGGGTGAGGTTCTTTGAGCTGAATGACGACACCCTGGTGCTGACTAACAGTAACGAGCTGATCGGCGTGGTGCAGGGCGTTACCGGGCTCGACAGCAGCGTCTTTGCGTAGGTGGGGAATAGGGAGTAGGGAACAGGGAACAGGCGAGCCTGTTTCCTACTTCCTAAGACTGACTTGTACCATTGCCCCGGCTGTCTTCTTGTGAGGCAGTCGGATTTTTTATGCGGCTTGGAATGCAGAGAGATGGCGCGATACTCCAAAGGAGTGGCTTCGCCATCCCTCTCAAAAACTCCTGACATCAACCTTAATGACAATTTTTTGCAAGAAGATGATACATTGCATCATAGATTTGTTCGCGTAACAGCAAGTGCAGAAGCTGGAGATGTGTTGGCCCAGAGGACCGGTCTACGACCATCGCGCGAGCTACCGAGCCCCACTGAATCTTTTTGCCACCGCTAGACAGTTTTTTCCTCTAGAACGCTAGACCTTGAGATGTATGCCCCAAGTGAGCTTGTTTGCTTCTACCAGCTCCGATCGCGCTCCCGATCTGCTAATCGAGAGCGAGGGCACTGTGGCCACCCTGAGCCTCAGCCTGGATGAGTCACCCCCAGCTGCAGGCACAACGGTTGCGATCGCCAGTCCAGATCTAGAAGAATTTGACCTCAGTCAGATTCAGGTCGAGGGCGGTGCGCTGAGTTTAACCAACGATGTGCAAGCCCAGCTCGATGCCTGGCTGGCGGGTAAGGTGACCGAATCGGTGCCGGGAGCCGCGATCACCGTCACCACCTCCCTCGGTAGCTGGGCCGGGGCCACAGGCCTAGCTGATATTGCTACCGAGACCCCATTAGCAACTGGCGATCGCTTTGAGGTGGGGAGCGTCACTAAAGCCTTTACCGCTGCGACTCTGTTGCAACTGGTCGAAGCGGGCACGCTGGCCCTCGACGACATCCTGACCGACTGGCTCCCCGAGTCAGTCACTAACACCGTGGCGAATGCGGCAGACATTACCCTGCGACAGCTTTTGAATCACACCAGCGGCGTGGCTGAGTATGACGCCATCTTGCTAGACCAGGCAGCAGCCAATCCCTTTATCTTTTTACGCGATTGGCAACCAGAAGACATCGTCGCGTTGATCGGTGACTCAGAGCCCTTTTTTGCGCCTGGGGAAGGGTGGCAATACGCCAACACCAACTTTATTCTGGCGGGCATGGTGATCGAAGCCGCCACGGGCAATGATTTGGCGGCTGAAATCCAGGCCCGGATCATCGAACCGCTCGGGCTAGAAGATACCTTCTTTTCCACCGTCAAGGACACAGTGCCGGGGGGCTATGTGAGTGGCTATCTCGACTTTGATCAAGATGGCAGCCTCGATGATGTTTCCATTGCCAACCTGTCTTGGACTGGGGCGGCGGGGGCGATCGTTTCAAATCCTAAGGACTTGACTACCTTTGCCCAGGCCCTCTATGGGGGCGATTTGCTGTCTGACGCGATGCGGGCCGAGATGTTTACCCTCGTTGACACGGGACGCGGCTACGACTATGGCCTCGGCATGATGAGCTTCGACACGCCGGATTTGGGACGCATCGTCGGGCACCGGGGCGGTAGCCTGGGCTTTAACGCGAACCTCTGGTACGGCTCTGAGGATGACTTTACCTACGTTGAACTGTTGAACGGACGCACCGACGAAGCGCTGGCTGACGATATTATTCCGGCCTGGCAGAGCGGACCGATTCCTACTGTCGGCAACGTTGACGGCTATAGCGAATTTGCCATCACGATGATGGCGCAAACAGCCCAGGTTGAGTTGCCGGTGGCTGCCGACGACGAGCCCGAAGGGGCAGAAATGGTCACTTTTGAAATTCAGCCCAGTGCAGGCTACATCGTTGATCCGGCCGCCCTAATTAGTACACTCACGATTCTTGATTCAGAGGAAAATACCCCCATGTCACTGCCCGATCGCGTCATTACGGCCCTCGATAATGCCCTAGATAGCAACCTGCCGCCCGAGGTGCC
>CALCPB010000227.1 GCA_937897665.1 uncultured Halomicronema sp.
AAAAAATCTGCGAATTATGCCGATTAGATTAAATTTAATTGGAGGAAATTGGCCAGAAACTGTTCAAAACTGAAGAATATTTGATACTCTGATGCAGCCTTGATGGAAAATGCCGAGTTTACAGATTTTTGCGCAGGCGTCAGAACCTCATATTTTGAGGGGGTGAGCCTCACTGCTGGAGACCGACATCAAAGAAGCTGATCCGTAACTTCCGTAGTGATAACGGTATTATCTTCATCGGTTATCCGATCCGTGCATCCCAAAAAGGTTTGGATAGAATCTTGCCAACCGTTCACGGACGGTAGGGCTGACCTAAGGGAGCAATCGATAATGCAAAACACGGCAGCACGGCGAAACGCCAACCTGATCAAATTCTTAGAAACTGAATTAGCAGTTTCGCAAGACTCCATCAACATGGCCCTACGCCAGTATGAGCAAGACCCTGGGCCTCTGCCAATCGTTCTCTGGCAGTATGGTTTGATTTCTTTAGAGCAGCTCGACCAGATCTACGACTGGATGGAAGCGGCATAAGCATCGCTTGTTTGCTATGCCATCAGCGTCGTCTTGAGCACCAGTCCCAGCCCGCGTGGGCATTGATTATTTCCCCAGATTGAGCGGTCGCCGATATGCTAATCGCAATCGCAACGCTACGAAATGACTTGGCTTCGATTAATTCAACGTATTTTTAGACTGTCGCTGGCCATCACGCCCGGTGGGGCAGCCCAGTGCTAGCCAGAACAGTTCCACCGGCCCCAACTGTTGCCGAGACAATTTGCTGCAACTGACTCTGTTCGGCTTAAGACAAATTGACGACAATTTAGCGGTGTCACATCGTTTTGAGCTGGTTCAATGCCTGCGGCATAGGCTTATGCCCTCACCAGCACTGAATACTCGATTAGTCCTGATGTCGCAATCTCGCAACAGGCTCATCCGAGTCGCACCCTGATCGGCTGAGAGAGGGTGCGAGTTGAGCATCAGGCTCTGGCTCTGTCAATTGGATAAAGGCAACATGGCGATCGCGTCAGATTTTTCACCCCAGCTCTCGCCTTTGGGCGAATTTTGGGCAGGCGTCCGGCAAACCGTTCCGCTCATTGTTGGGGCGATTCCCTTTGGGATTATTTTCGGCACCTTAGCGCAGACTAATGGCCTATCCTTTGCGACCGCGATCGCCATGTCAGCCTGCGTGTTTGCTGGGTCATCGCAGTTTATTGCCCTGGGCCTACTGGGGGCCGGTTCCCCCATCGGCGTCGTAGTGCTGACCACGTTTGTGGTTAATTTGCGGCATCTGCTCTATGCCGTCGGGTTAGTGCCCTATATCAAGGCGCTTAGCCCAGGGTGGAAAATTGCCCTGGGATTTTGGCTCACCGATGAGGCGTTTATGGTAGCAATTCAACGCTATCGGCAAGCCGATCAGTCACCCTACAAGCACTGGTTTCACCTTGGTTCAGCACTATCAATGTATAGCAGCTGGCAACTGTGTACCTGGCTCGGGCTAACCCTCGGGCAGAGTTTGCCCAATGCCGTTAACTGGGGGCTCGACTTTGCGATGGTGGTCACTTTTATGGGTATGACGATTCCCTACCTTACAACTCGGCCGATGGTGGCAACAGTCGTAGTGGCAGGCACAACCGCAGTCGTGGCGCGATCGCTGCCCCATCAGCTAGGCCTCATGGTCGGAGCCTTCGCAGGCATTGTCGTGGGCGTATTGTTAGAAAATCGTTTGGCCTCTAAACAGGTGGAATCATGACTCTCAGCGAAGTTGGGCTCATCCTAGGCATGACGCTGGTAACGTTCGCGATTCGCTATCCGGTCTTAGCAATGAGCGGCCGCTTACGGTTGCCGCCGCGTTGGCTACAGGCGCTGAACTATGTGCCCCCAGCCGTGTTAACTGCGATTGTGGTGCCCGCCATTGTGGTGCAAGATGACAGCCTCTGGCTCGGCTGGCAAAATCCTCGGTTGATTGGAGCGATCGCCGCTTTGGCGATCGGGCTTTGGCGCAAAAATCTGCTGCTCACCATTGTCATCGGCATGGCTACCTTCTGGCTCTGGCAAGCTGCTTGGAACTAATAGAATGCAGCGCAAATATACCCGCTCATTAGTGCTCATTAGGACTGAGGTTTCACAGTTTAGGCTCAGCGTAGAACAGCCAAGGGAGAGCGATTCCTGCCAAGTAAAGCTACGCCTGGGATGAATTTCCAAACATGAGTGAGTTCGAATGTCTGGCGACATCACCGGGTGCGCCTGTGCATTCATGATTGGTTGGTCAGTTTCAAGAAATTGGTGTCAATTCCTGGGACGAAGCAATGCGCTTTAGTAAAAATGAACTACCATATGAATTAAGTCCGCTCGAGAAGTAATCCCACAATCGCTATGCAGCTTGACACTGTGAGAGTTTTTGTGACCGACGTAGTTCGCTCTCGGCCATTTTATCAAGAGTTGCTTGAGCTGAGCCTGGAAGTAGATGGTTCACCCAATGGGTATGTGGTCTTCATCTCAGGAAGTATATCTATCGTTGTCGAGAACTCAGAAGCATCTGACGATACGACTGGAGAGCTGCTAGTAGGTCGATTTACGGGACTCTCTTTCAGAGTCTCGAACATTTCAGAAAGTTACAACAAACTACTCGAATACGGCGTAGAGTTTCTCGATCCGCCAGAAAAACAGTACTGGGGTGG
>CALCPB010000228.1 GCA_937897665.1 uncultured Halomicronema sp.
CAAAAATCGCCTCACCGACATCACGGGTGATGTAGTCGATCGCCCGCCTCGTATTTTGCTGAGTTTGCGTCAGGCTTTCTTCTCGGTTGTTAACGGTCATTAGTTCAATGACCAAAAACAGCAAGCCATTAACCAAAATGCCACCAATCAAAATCGCGACTAAAAGCTCCAGCAGGGTAAACCCGCTTTGCTTGCGAGAACGCGACTTGAACATCCACTTTGCGAATTTTGCGAACGGTTTTGGTGGCATGGTGTTACACCCAGTGAAAGTTTCAGCGTTGTTAGCTACAGGAAGGAGGCTTAACAGGTGTCCCCGTTGTATCTGTGTAGTCGATTAAATTACAGAGGGACTCTGACTGCTCAGTGAGTGCCACGTTGGTATACACAACGCTCAGCGGCTTCTCGGTGCGATCGCCCTCTGAGCCCGTCATGCCAACACGCGCCTCATCGGTAGCCAAGGCACCCCCCGAATTATCTGCGACCGCTCGGTGCTCGTAAACACGTACCCCCATTTCGTAAGTGTCAGCAGCCCCAGTCTTGGCGACTAAAAAGCTTTGTACGACAAAATCTTGGGTGGTGTCGTTGTTGACATCGACCTCTTGAATGCGCGTTGCAGTGTCCGCCAAGGATATTGGACCGGCAACATTAGGTGCTCGATCACCGGCTACCCCAGTCAAAACTGGGGGCAGCAGTGCCGGGGTGACCTCGCCTTGCTCAAATAACACCCGAACGCTGTCAATTTCACTTTGAGCTAGCTCTAGAGCCTGCTCGGTTTTTTGACTTTGCACGCGGGTCGCCACCGAAACCAGCATCATCGGGGCAACGGCAGCACCAGTCAGACCAATGACCACGATCGCCATGATGCACTCAATCAGCGTCAGTCCTTCCTCGCCCGAAAGCGTTTGTCCAGAATTGCGACTGTCCCCTCGACACAGCTGGGTGAATAGACGTTGACAAGCCGGTTTACCCTTCATTTGAAATCCCCTCAACAGACATAAACATAAACAAGCGACCTAATTAATGGGTTTGAGCAAACAAGCTAAGGGTTAGGGCAGAAGTTGGGCATTATTCTGTTACCCGTAGCATCTTCGGCACAGCGCAGGTTCGTGACGTAGGGGTCATCAGCAGCGACTTCGCGATAGTATTCGTTGCGCTCTCTACCAACATCATTGAAGCGACGAGCCGCTGGTGCTGGAGAGTTATAGAGCAAACCGACATCAAACCCCCAATTTCGCAGCGGGTTCCGGTAGTACTCGATGTATTCGTCACCAGTGGGAGTATCATCGGATTCCCAAGAATCTTGGTCGAAGGGACCTGTCGCGCTAGTCGAGAAGTTGAGCTGAATGAATGAGCCCCCAATATTGAGCGCAGTATTCGGATCTCGCCAACTCTCTAACAGACGGGGATAGTTGTGCAAGCCACCGTTGTACTGCTGAGTGCGAGAGGGCACAACCCCGCTGACAAAAACAGCATTAACAAAGGTCTCATTCGCCTGCACCAGATTGGCTCGACGAGTCGTTGTTGAATCTACTCTAATGTGATCGCCGTTAGCCGTCAGCTCGTCATAATATTCTTCCCAGGTGCCGGTGCCGTCGTCAATGTAAAAGGTTCCGTTGCGATCAACCCAAATCGGGGAATCAGGATCGTTAGGGTCTTCACGTAGCCAGGTATTGCCGCTCAGTGGCCGGTTGAGCGATGCGTAGGAAGAGTCGGTAGTATTGCCCGCGTTGATGAATGCATCTTCGATTGCCCCATCCAAGAAATCGCCAGAGACGATATTCAGCGCATCGGTCAAAATCTCATCCGGTCGCCAGTGATCAACAGAGAAATCAGCAAAGTTATCGAGGTCGAGTTCAGCAGCCGTTCTACCGTCATAGAACTCGGCAAATCCAAAGTTCGTCCCTTGAATGGTATCGGTGAACTCTTCTAAGAAGTTAGCTGTCGTGCCATCAGAACTATGCAGGTTGAAATCACCCTGGATGTAAGTCGTGTTATCTGTCACAAAGGTCATACCTACCTGACGCCCATTAACGGGATCACCGCCGCTAAAGTCAGCAGGCGTGCCATCTGACGTCTTGAACCGGAAACCGTAGGGCCGCCGGTCAGGATCAGGCACAAAATCAACCGGCTTTATATTGACGTTGTTGGCTTGCAGTGGCGGATCTTGTATGACTGGCGTTGCTGCGCCCGGCTCCACTCTCATCCTGCAGGTAATTTGCGACACGATTCTGAAGTTTCCACCCGTACGGCCAGCGCAATTGCTTGCGCTCCCATTCGCGGGACGGTTGATTTCATCTTCTCGTACGGCGTCTTCACGGAAGGCGTACACGTTGCCCTCTGTGGCAAAGTCAGTGGCCCCAGTGGGTCATCGGGGCGGGCGGGCAACCAGTAGTCGTTGTTGCCAACGCCTGTAGTCTGGGTAGTAAGCGCCTTGATATCAATATCAAGCACCCGTACTGGCAACTGCTCGCGGCCATTGAACATGCCTTTATCTAAGAACGGCGCATCAATGCCACTAGTGCCACCCGGTAGGGTGATTCGAAAAGCCTCAGTAGCCACATCCGGATCGGCCAAAGGACTGGCGTTGGTGGCTGCTGGCAGCACCCAGTCACCTAAACCAGGAGCACCCGGAGTAGATGCAACATCACCGACTGTCAACAGACTGTAGGTAACAG
>CALCPB010000229.1 GCA_937897665.1 uncultured Halomicronema sp.
GTGAGTCAGGCACCTTGACTCAGGTCGAACTCGCCGAGCATCGCATCGTCTATATCGCCACCGCCTTACTGACTGACCCCAGTTGTTTCTAATCGTCACCCTCATTCCTTAAAACTCGTAGCGCAAGCCGAGCTGTAAAGAATGCACAAATACTGAATCGGCGTCTAAGTCGGTGTCAAAAGCTTCAAAACTTTGTCCCGGCAATCCATAAAGCCGATAGCCTAAGAACGCGATCGCCGTTTCGCTAATGTCGTAACTCACCCCAGCCTTGGCCTGAAAGGCGAACCCGGTGCTGGAATCATCGCCCGCCACTCCCCCGAGCACCGGCACCATCGCTTCGACATCATTAGCCGAAAAAATCGCGAGCCCCACACCACCACCAACATAGGGGCGAAATCGGCTCCCCGTCGGGATGTCATAGTACCCGTTGATAAAAAACTTCAGCGTCTCCAGGCTGCCATCGACGCCGGTGCCCTCAACATCATTGACCGTGATGCTGCTAACGCCATTGCGATTGTAATCAACCTCAAACTCGACTCGGGCATCGTCAAAGCGATAGCCGACTGCGCCCCCGATGCCAAAGCTAGTATCGGTATCCACATCAATATCAAGGGGCACGGTGTTTATCACAGGCGGCAGGCCTGGCAAGGGGGCCGGCAGTGTCACCGTCGCGGGGTCATCCGACTCAACACTTAAGTCATATCCATAGACCACGGAGGGCGAAATCGACAAGTACCAGCCCGTGGTCTCACTGTTGCCCGGTAGGCTTTGGCCAATGGTCACTGGTATCTCCGCCTGTTCAGGTGGCAACGCCAATGTGAACGGCTCTGCCGCGATCGCCGGGCTGGCGATCGGGTCTACTTGATTGATGGTTAGCTCCGCCACCGCTTCAGGGGGGACCGCAGCGGCTGGCGCAGGCGGTGTGGTTAGGCGATTGATATGACTTAGAGAGGCAAGCCTGGGGAGATCGTCTCTCGCCTTATCTCTGTCTAATTTTGCGGAGTTCGCTGGGTATCGCTGTTCAGGAGAGGCAACCGCTGATGCCGCCGCCACCGCTTCAGCTAGCAGGAGCGGGCTAACGAGCATCGCCAAACCTAAAAAGTATAGAGATAACTTAATCATTTAATTGTTTTGGATTGAGTTTTCAGATAACTGTTTGCAATTTTATGGCAAATCTCTTCTAAACACCCAAAAAAATGCCTGGATTCAGACGACACTTTTTGCTGTTGCGAATCGGACCCAGAGACATCGATAGGCTGTGTGTCAAGGACGCCCAATCGTCTAATCTCAGTTGTTTGCTAGTTCAATTTCAATTGGAGCCGCAACGGTTCTCAGTCTTTCCTGATCAAGGAGAAAGGCTACCGGCAGTGAGGTTTCTGCGGCAATGAAAACGCCAGTACTGACTCTGGCTAGGGTTGAAATGCCGGTCGCTGACCGTCAGTTACTGACGATGGATGCGTTGGGGAAATGGCATGAAGTTCTCAACTGGGTCAGCCGCGCTGCTTTGTTCGCCTAGATAGGGCCAAATCATCGCTTCCCAGGCCCGAACTAGAGGTGCGATCGCTTACCCTAAAATGAAAGCACAGCCAATTGGCATCCATCCATTTTCGGGCGTTTATGGCCACATCGTTAGTTTCTCCAGAAGTTTTAACCGAGGAAGTTGAGAAGCGCCGCAATTTTGCGATCATCTCTCACCCCGACGCCGGTAAAACCACCCTGACTGAAAAACTCTTGCTCTATGGAGGCGCGATTCACGAAGCGGGGGCGGTCAAAGCCCGCCGAGCCCAGCGGCACGCCACCTCTGACTGGATGGAAATGGAGCAGCAGCGCGGCATCTCGATCACCTCAACCGTGCTGCAGTTTGACTATCGTGACTATCGCATCAACCTGCTCGATACCCCTGGCCACCAAGACTTTAGTGAAGACACCTATCGCACCTTGGCCGCTGCCGACAATGCGGTGATGCTAGAGGATGCGGCCAAAGGTTTGGAGCCCCAAACCCGCAAGCTGTTTGAAGTTTGCCGGATGCGATCGCTCCCGATCTTTACCTTCTTCAACAAGATGGATCGCCCGGCGCGGGAACCGCTAGAGCTGCTCGACGAAATTGAGCGCGAGCTGGGCTTGCAAACCTATGCGGTCAATTGGCCGATTGGCATGGGCGAGCAGTTTCGTGGCGTGTTTGACCGGCGCAAGCGCCAGTTTCACCTGTTTGAGCGCAATGCTCACGGCAGCAAAGAAGCAGCGAAAGTCGTGCTCGATATCGGTGACCCCAGAATTGAAGACTTGGTGGATCAAGACCTTTACTACCAGTTCAAAGAAGAACTGGAGATGATTGAGGAACTCGGGTCAGCGCTCGACCTTGAGGCGATTCATGCCGGTCAGCTAACGCCGGTCTTTTTTGGCAGTGCTATGCCCAACTTTGGCGTGCAGCTATTTTTAGATGCCTTCTTGGACTACGCGCTCAAGCCTGGTGCACGCAGCAGTAACAAAGGTGACATCGAGCCGACGACGGAAGACTTTACCGGATTCGTCTTTAAGCTCCAGGCCAACATGGATCCGAAACACCGCGATCGCGTCGCGTTCATTCGCGTGTGCTCCGGCAAGTTTGAAAAAGACATGGTCGTCAATCACGCGCGATCTGGCAAAAATGTCCGTCTGTCTCACCCCCAAAAGCTGTTTGCCCAGGGCCGCGAGTCTTTGGAAGAGGCGTTTCCGGGTGATGTGATCGGCCTCAATAATCCCGGTGTAT